>NZ_JBPWAP010000045.1:0-44732 GCF_051776705.1 Bacillus cereus group sp. BceL291
AAGCTAGTAAGATCCCTGAAAGATGATCAGGTTGATAGGTTCGAGGTGGAAGCATGGTGACATGTGGAGCTGACGAATACTAATAGATCGAGGACTTAACCATATAATATGTAGCAATGTTATCTAGTTTTGAAGGAATATGCATTAAAATTTCTTCTTGACATTTCGAAAGAAATGTTTATAATGATAAAAGTCTGGTAATGATGGCAGAGAGGTCACACCCGTTCCCATACCGAACACGGAAGTTAAGCTCTCTAGCGCCGATGGTAGTTGGGACCTTGTCCCTGTGAGAGTAGGACGTTGCCAGGCTAATATTATTCCGCAGTAGCTCAGTGGTAGAGCTATCGGCTGTTAACCGATCGGTCGTAGGTTCGAGTCCTACCTGCGGAGCCATTATGCTTCCATAGCTCAGCTGGTAGAGCACTTCCATGGTAAGGAAGAGGTCACCGGTTCAAGCCCGGTTGGAAGCTTGGGAATAGGTTTAAAACTTTTTTGGCCCGTTGGTCAAGTGGTTAAGACACCGCCCTTTCACGGCGGTAACACGGGTTCGAATCCCGTACGGGTCACCACTTTTGGAGGATTAGCTCAGCTGGGAGAGCACCTGCCTTACAAGCAGGGGGTCGGCGGTTCGATCCCGTCATCCTCCACCATATATATTTAAAATGTCGGAGGGGTAGCGAAGTGGCTAAACGCGGCGGACTGTAAATCCGCTCCTTCGGGTTCGGCAGTTCGAATCTGCCCCCCTCCACCATTTTCTTTAAAATAACCTGAGAGGGTTTATTTTTTTGAAAAGATAACCATACTAGTAAATATTAATGGGCTATAGCCAAGCGGTAAGGCAACGGACTTTGACTCCGTCATGCGCTGGTTCGAATCCAGCTAGCCCAGCCATTTACGAGCCATTAGCTCAGTTGGTAGAGCATCTGACTTTTAATCAGAGGGTCGAAGGTTCGAGTCCTTCATGGCTCATCATTTTTGCGGAAGTAGTTCAGTGGTAGAATACAACCTTGCCAAGGTTGGGGTCGCGGGTTCGAATCCCGTCTTCCGCTTAATTAATAAGGGGCCTTAGCTCAGCTGGGAGAGCGCCTGCCTTGCACGCAGGAGGTCAGCGGTTCGATCCCGCTAGGCTCCATCTAAATAAAAAAGCTTACATCATATGATGTAAGCTTTTTTTGTGTTTAAAAAGACAACTTTTATACTTGTCGTTTAAAATGAAGAAAACGTAAAAATAAGGGATGGGGAGATAATTGTGAAAGTTGTTATTGCATCTGATTCATATAAAGAAAGCCTAAAAGCTATAGAAGTATGTGGAGCTATTGAAAGAGGTTTTAGAGCAATTTTTCCTAATGCAGAGTATGTGAAAATACCAATTGGAGATGGAGGAGAAGGGACGGTTGAATCACTTGTTGATGCTACAGGGGGGAGAATTATATCAATTAGTGTGACAGGACCGCTTAGAGAAGGTATACAAGCTTTTTATGGCATTTCTAAAGATAAAAAGACAGCGTTTATAGAAATGGCAGCAGCATCAGGATTACAGCACGTTCCAGTTGAAAAGCGCAACCCACTTATTACAACGACAAAAGGAACAGGAGAACTTATATTACATGCGCTAGATCAAGGAGTGGAGTACATAATTTTAGGACTTGGCGGAAGTGCTACAAATGATGGTGGGGCAGGTATGTTAGCAGCTTTAGGAGTAAGATTTATAAATGACAAGGGTGAAGTAATAGATCCATCTGGAGGCACATTACATTCGATTGTTGCTATTGATTTTTCACGAATGGACCCCCGCTTAAAGGGGGTAAAGATAGAAGCGGCATGTGATGTGGATAATCCATTAGTCGGAATGCAGGGAGCATCTTTCATATTTGGGAGACAAAAGGGTGCAAATGTAGAGATGATGAAAGAGCTAGATGAGAATTTACAACATTATGCGAATATGCTTAAACGATATGTATCTTTTGATGTATCTGAAATACCTGGTGCAGGGGCAGCGGGAGGAATGGGAGCGGCTGTTATTTCAGTGTTAAAGGGAGACTTGCGGAGGGGCATTGAAATTGTATTAGATTATACAAATTTCGATAAACATATAGAAGATGCAAATCTCATTATAACTGGTGAAGGTAGAATAGATAAACAAACTGCATATGGAAAGGCTCCTGTGGGTGTTGCGGGGCGTGCAAAACGTTTTTCTGTGCCTGTAATTGCTATTGGAGGGTCTGTATCATGTGATTATTCAGCTGTGTACGAGAAAGGAATAGATGCGGTATTTAGTATTACAACGAGACCGATGACACTAGAAGAAGCATATAAAGTAGCAGAAGAAAATATTGAAATGACAACAAAAAATATTGCAATAGTATGGAAAATAGCATCAGAAAAACACTTCTAAATGTAGGAGTGTTTTATTATTATTATTTAATAATAGTGATTGCGATTGTTTCATTAAGTTAACTTTATACATAGAATAGTCTTGAAATTTGGTTTTCAGTATGAATATAAGTGAATAAATTGTATATCCATACAGAAAAATGTCGAGTTGAGTCAGACTATATAAAA
Source organism: Bacillus cereus group sp. BceL291 (assembly GCF_051776705.1). Taxonomy (NCBI): domain Bacteria; kingdom Bacillati; phylum Bacillota; class Bacilli; order Caryophanales; family Bacillaceae; genus Bacillus; species Bacillus cereus group sp. BceL291. Next base: position 2,563 of record NZ_JBPWAP010000045.1, read on the forward strand.
GATTTAAAATATTTAGTGAAGGCATAAAAGGGGGATACTATCTATGAAAAAAGAAATCTCAGTTATTGGAGTTCCAATGGATTTAGGACAGATGCGTCGTGGAGTTGATATGGGACCGAGCGCGATCCGTTATGCAGGGGTAATTGAAAGAATTGAAGAAATTGGATATGACGTTAAAGATATGGGAGATATATGTATAGAGAGAGAAAAAGAGATAGATGAAAATACAAAATTAAGAAACCTTACACAAGTTGCAACTGTATGTAATGAATTAGCAAGTAAGGTGGATCATATTATAGAAGAAGGTCGTTTTCCACTTGTATTAGGTGGTGACCATAGTATTGCTATCGGTACATTAGCTGGTGTAGCAAAACATTATAAAAACTTAGGCGTTATTTGGTATGATGCACACGGTGATTTAAATACAGAGGAAACTTCACCATCTGGAAATATTCATGGTATGTCACTTGCAGCAAGTTTAGGTTATGGACATTCTTCACTTGTAGATTTATACGGAGCATATCCAAAGGTGAAAAAAGAGAATGTTGTAATTATCGGTGCGCGTGCATTGGATGAAGGAGAAAAAGATTTCATTCGCAATGAAGGTATTAAAGTGTTCTCAATGCATGAAATTGATCGTATGGGGATGACGGCTGTTATGGAAGAAACAATCGCATATTTATCTCATACTGATGGTGTACACTTATCATTAGATTTAGACGGTCTTGATCCTCATGATGCACCAGGTGTTGGAACGCCTGTAATTGGCGGTCTATCTTATCGTGAAAGTCATTTGGCGATGGAAATGTTAGCAGAAGCTGATATTATCACATCTGCTGAATTTGTTGAGGTAAATACGATTTTAGATGAGAGAAATAGAACGGCAACAACAGCAGTTGCTTTAATGGGTTCTTTATTCGGTGAAAAACTAAAATAAATGTAAGAAAAGCAACTGAGAAGTTGCTTTTTTTATTTGAAAATAGGCGTATAATAATGATTTATATTATACTGTACAATAAAAATGTTTGACATCTTACCAATTTGAGCTAAAGGGGGTTGTTTGTAATTGTCGTTTGTTTCATGTATGGTATAATTAACTAGTTGTTGGAAATACATACAGATAGAGCATAAAACAATATTTCAATATATGGATAGAATTGCTCGTAAGTAGGAGGAAGGGATAGCATGCCTTTTGAAGATACGACCATTTTGAAATATCTTAGTACGGCATTAGATATTGCCATTGTATGGTTTATTATATATAAGCTAATTCTTATAATCCGAGGGACAAAAGCTGTTCAACTTTTAAAAGGGATTACAGTTATTATCGTCGTTAAGATGATCAGTATTTTCCTTGAATTGCGTACGCTATCTTGGCTAACTGAACAAGTATTAACGTGGGGATTTTTAGCCGTTATTATTATCTTTCAGCCAGAATTGCGAAGAGCACTTGAGCAGCTAGGGCGCGGAAGTTTATTTTCGCGTGTTGGAACGCATGAGGATGATGAACCTGAAATGGTTGCAACAGCGATAGCAAAAGCAACCGAATATATGGGGAAACGTAGAATTGGTGCATTAATTACTTTGTCAAAAGAGACCGGTATGGGTGATTATGTGGAAACGGGTATTCCGCTGAATGCAAACGTATCATCGGAATTACTTATTAATATTTTTATTCCAAATACACCTCTTCATGACGGAGCGGTAATTATGCAAGGAAGTACAATTAAAGCAGCAGCATGCTATCTTCCATTATCAGAAAGTCCGTTTATTTCTAAAGAATTAGGAACTAGACATCGTGCTGCAATGGGAGTTAGTGAAGTTACTGATAGTATTACAGTAGTTGTGTCTGAAGAAACTGGTCAAATTTCTTTAACGAAAAATGGTAAGTTGCATCGTGATTTGAAGACAGAACAGCTGAAGGATATGTTATTAGCTGAATTTAGTGGAAACGAAAAAACGACTTCTTCGTCTTTATGGAATTGGAGGAGAAAGCGTCATGGATAAGTTAATGGAGAATCATTGGTTTTTAAAAGGGATCTCATTACTATTGGCGTGTATGCTTTTTATGTCAGCGACGTTAACTGAAAAAAATACGACATCAGGTATATTACCTTTTGCAAATGATACGAAAGAAACATTAACTAATTATGCTATTAATCTTAAGTATGATGAGGAGAAATATATTGTAAGTGGTATTCCGGCAGAGGGCGTTAAAGTAAAATTAGAAGGCCCAAAAGCATCAGTTGCTACAGCAAAAGCAAAAAAACAATTTGACATACCGGTTGATTTGCGAGATAGTCCAAAAGGAACTTATGAGATTTCTTTAAAAACGAACGGGCTTCCAGATGATGTGAAAGGAACAGTTCAGCCATCAACAATTAAAGTTACTCTTCATGAAAAGGCGAGAAAATATGTTCATGTAGATCTGAAATTATCAAATGAGGATCAGATGCCAGCGGGGGCTACTCTAGAAAAATCAAGCCTTAAACCGGATACTGTTGAGGTAGTTGGGACGAAAGAAGAAATTGAAAGCATTTCATCTGCCAAAGCGTATGTTGATTTAAAAGGTGTTAATAAAACTGTTACAAAAACGCCCGAAGTTACATTATACAATAAAGAAGGAAAACGTTTAAATGTAAGAACAAGTCCATCTAAGATTAGTGTAACGTTGAATGTGGCAACGCAAAATACAGCCAATAATACTGAAAAAACTGTTCCTGTAACGTATACGAAGAAGGGGAGTTTAGCAGAAGGATTGGCGGTTACAAATATCAGTGTTGAACCGAGAGAAGTAACGATAGCTGGTCCAAAAGATATTTTGGATAATATACAATCGCTAGAGGGGGTCGAAGTAGATCTTAGTCAATTGACAGAGTCTACAACATTCGATGCCTCTGTTTTATTACCCAAGGGTGTAACAAGTGCCAAACCGAATCAAGTGAAGGTTTCGGTGGGAGTGCAAAAAACAAAACAAACGAAAACAAAAACGATTGATGGTATCCCAATCCAGAAAAATGGACTTTCTAAAGATGTTACTGCTCAGCTACTTTCGCCGCAAGATGGAAAGATAAGTGTTGATATTTCAGGAGAAGCAAGTATAGTAGATAAAATAACAGCTGCTCAAATAACAGCGGTAATTAATCTGCAAAATGTATCTCCAGGAACGAAAGATATTTCAATTCAAGTGAGTGGTCCTGGTAATATTTCAATAGAGCCAAAACAAAAAAGTGCTAAAGTTACTATTGTGAAGAAAGAAAAACCAGATAAAGAAGTACAGGGTAACGGTCAACAACCGGATTCAAACACCGATCAAGAAAATCAAAATGAGAAACCAAAAAATCCTGAACCTGATTCAGAAAAAGAACAGGAAAAGAATCAAAACCAAAATCAAAATAAAGATAAAGATAAAGAAACGAGTCAAGAACCAACAGTAGATAATCACAATCAAAAAGAGCAAGAAAAAGGAGCGAATCATAATGGGTAAATATTTTGGTACAGATGGAGTACGCGGAGTTGCAAATAAGGAGTTAACACCTGAATTAGCTTTCAAAATTGGACGTTTTGGTGGTTATGTATTAACAAAAGATACAGATCGTCCAAAAGTAATTATTGGTCGTGATACACGTGTATCTGGCCATATGTTAGAAGGAGCTTTAGTAGCAGGGCTATTATCAACTGGAGCAGAAGTAATGCGCCTTGGCGTTATTTCTACACCGGGCGTTGCTTATTTAACAAAAGCACTAGACGCACAAGCGGGTGTTATGATTTCTGCATCTCATAATCCAGTACAAGATAACGGTATTAAATTCTTTGGTTCAGACGGCTTTAAATTAACAGATGAGCAAGAAGCTGAGATTGAAGCTTTATTAGACAAAGAAGTTGATGAACTACCACGTCCGACAGGTACTAATCTTGGACAAGTGAGTGATTACTTTGAAGGTGGACAAAAATATTTACAGTACATTAAACAAACTGTTGAAGAAGATTTCTCTGGCCTACATATCGCTTTAGATTGTGCACATGGTGCAACTTCTTCTCTTGCTCCATACTTATTTGCAGACCTAGAAGCTGATATTTCAACGATGGGAACTTCTCCAAATGGTATGAATATTAATGAGGGTGTAGGATCTACACATCCAGAAGGCTTAGCTGAATTGGTAAAAGAAAAAGGTGCGGATATCGGACTTGCTTTTGATGGCGATGGCGACCGTTTAATTGCTGTAGACGAAAAAGGAAACATCGTTGACGGTGATCAAATTATGTTCATTTGTGCGAAGTACATGAAAGAAACTGGTCAATTAAAACATAATACAGTTGTTTCAACTGTTATGAGTAACTTAGGTTTCTACAAAGCACTTGAAGCAAATAATATTACAAGTGATAAAACAGCAGTTGGTGACCGCTACGTAATGGAAGAAATGAAGCGCGGAGGTTACAACCTAGGTGGAGAACAATCAGGCCATATTATCTTACTTGATTACATTACAACTGGTGATGGAATGTTAAGTGCACTTCAACTTGTAAACATCATGAAAATGACGAAAAAGCCATTATCTGAGCTTGCAGGGGAAATGACGAAATTCCCACAATTGCTAGTAAACGTTCGTGTAACAGATAAAAAATTAGCATTAGAAAATGAAAAAATTAAAGAAATTATTCGTGTTGTAGAGGAAGAAATGAACGGTGATGGCCGTATTCTTGTTCGCCCATCTGGAACAGAGCCACTTATTCGTGTAATGGCAGAAGCACCAACACAAGAAGTTTGTGATGCATATGTACATCGCATTGTAGAAGTTGTGAAAGCCGAAGTTGGCGCTGAATAATTAGCTGAATTTATATGAAAAAGGAGCACAAAAAGTGCTCCTTTTTCATATGTTTTATAGACGATGAAAAAAATTTCATTGACGGTTTATCCATGTTTGTTATAAGATGGTCTTGTTCTTTTTCTCAAAGGAAATATTGTAAATTATAAAAGCGCCAGAACTACAAATAGTGTAGTTGACGAGGTGGGGTTTATCGAGATTTCGGCGGATGACTCCCGGTTGTTCATCACAACCGCAAGCTTTTACTTAAATCATTAAGGTGACTTAGTGGACAAAGGTGAAAGTGTGATGAGAGAAGAGGAACGGATGAAAACTAGCTGTATAAGTATATACGGACTTAAACCCAATCGAGAGGAAGGTGAAAGCCGTTACAAGCTTACAGGGCTAGCAATATGTAATCCGTTTTTTAGTATAAATAAAAATGGTATCGGACTATGTCGTTACATGTTCGCAGAGCAGTGTAAGCATTTGTAACGGCGACTAAACATGTGTGGAATCGTAGGATTTATTGGAGAGCAAGATGCAAAGGAAATTTTATTAAAAGGTTTAGAAAAGCTAGAATATCGTGGATATGATTCAGCAGGTATTGCAGTACAAGCAGAGAACGGTGTTGTTGTATACAAAGAAAAAGGCCGTATCGCAAAACTTCGTGAAATCGTAGATGAGAACGTAGCAGCAAGCGTAGGTATCGGACACACACGCTGGGCTACACACGGTGTTCCAAGTAAAGTAAACGCGCATCCGCATCAAAGTACATCAAAACGCTTTACATTAGTTCATAACGGTGTAATTGAAAACTATGAATTAGTGAAAAAGGAATATTTACAAGATGTAACGTTCGTAAGTGAAACAGATACAGAGGTTATCGTACAGCTTATGGAACAACAAGTGAGCACAGGATTAAGTGTAGAAGAAGCGTTCCGTAATACGCTATCTCTTTTACATGGCTCTTATGCAATCGGATTACTTGATGCTGAAAATCCAAACATGATTTATGTTGCTAAAAACAAAAGCCCGCTATTAGTAGGTGTTGGTGACAACTTTAATGTTGTGGCAAGCGACGCTATGGCGATGTTACAAGTTACAGATCAATTCATTGAGTTAATGGATAAAGAAATCGTAATCGTAACGAAAGAAAGTATTACAATTAAAAACTTACAAGGTGAAACGATTGAACGTGCACCATTTACAGCGGAATTAGACGCAAGTGATATTGAAAAGGGAACATATCCTCATTTCATGCTTAAAGAAATCGATGAGCAACCACTTGTAATCCGTAATATAATTCAAAAGTATCAAGATGAAAATGGCGAAATTGAATTAAATCAAGACATCCGCAATGCGATTTTAGATAGCGATCGCATTTACATCATTGCATGTGGAACGAGTTATCATGCAGGTCTTGTTGGAAAACAATTTATCGAGAAGTTTGCAAAAATGCCAGTTGAAGTACACGTGGCAAGTGAATTCTCCTACAACATGCCATTATTAACAGAAAGACCATTCTTCATTTACATTTCACAAAGTGGTGAAACAGCTGATAGCCGTGCAGTACTTGTACAAACAAATGAAATGGGGCATAAAGCATTAACAATTACAAACGTGCCTGGTTCTACGCTTTCTCGTGAAGCTGATTATACACTTCCGTTATACGCTGGACCAGAAATTGCAGTTGCATCAACGAAAGCTTACACAGCACAGCTTGCAGTACTTTCAATTTTAGCGGCTGATATTGCTAAAGCAAAAGGTGAAGTTCTTGATTTCGATTTAACACACGAACTAGGACTTGTAGCAAATGCAATGATAGAACTTTGTGATCAAAAAGAAGAAATGGACGCATTAGCAAAACAATTTTTAGCAACAACGCGTAACTGTTTCTTCATCGGCCGTAGCGTAGACTTCTACGTAGGATTAGAAGGTGCGTTAAAACTAAAAGAAATCTCTTACATCCAAGCAGAAGGATTCGCTGGAGGAGAGTTAAAACACGGTACAATCGCTTTAATTGAAAATGGTACACCAGTTATCGCACTTGCTACACAAGAGCACGTAAACCTTGGAATTCGTGGTAACGTGAAAGAAGTAGTAGCACGCGGGGCTAACCCATGTATCATCTCAATGAAAGGCTTAGAAATGGAAGGTGACAGCTTCGTATTACCAGCTGTACACGAAGCGCTAGCACCGCTAGTAGCAGTTATTCCATTACAACTTATCTCATACTACGCAGCACTTCACCGCGAGTGTGACGTTGATAAGCCACGTAACTTAGCTAAGTCTGTTACTGTTGAGTAGGAGATTGGTAGGTTAATAAATATAGTTATAGCTTTAAAATAAATTTACAAATTTGCACCCCTTTAGATATTTTATCTAAAGGGGTATTTTTGTGTCGAAAAAGAACATCTAAAATTGATAAGCGGAAAGAGCCCTATAGATTAAAGTTTTACTTTATCGGATTCACTTTTATTTATCTGAATTTTCCGTTACTATTTTAAGTATCCATGAACAATTTCCTTTATTACGACAAGAAGAGACGGTAGATTCATGGACACTACAAGGGGGCTTATTATATGAAAGTGAAAGCAAAAACATATTTAAGTATAGAAGAGATTATTTCATTACCAACCGTATCAAGTACAAACATAAGTGATGATGGTAAAAACGTAGCATTTGTTAAGAAGACGTCTGATTGGAAAGACAATACATATAGGAATCATGTATGGATATATGAAAAAGATAAGAAGCAGAGTTACCCATTATCAAATGGTGATATAGATAGTACACACCCATTATGGTCTCCAGATGCTAGGTGTATCGCATATCTTAGTCCAGTTGGTGATGGGGAAAATCAGATATTTGTTAAGTCACTAGATGATTATAGAGAGGTTCAAATTACTGATAAGAAAGAAGGAGTCAGTACATTCAAATGGGGTCCTACTGGCAAGGGTCTTTATTATGTTACGCAGTCAAAAGAATGTGAAGAGATAAAGAAACGTAAGGACCTATATGGAGATTTTCAACATATAGGTAAGGAACACCAGAATAATTGTTTATATTACATTGAAATAGAAAAGGTGATACAAAGTGATACAGATGAACACGAGAACAGAGTTGTTTATCAATTAACGGATGGTAAGGATTTTCATATCCATGAATTTGATATTTCAAATGATGGTAAAAAGGTTGTATTTATGGCGGCACCAAGCTCAAATATGGCAGATTATATAAATGGAGATCTATACATACTCCATATTAAAGCTGGAGAGCTACAAAAGCTGAATGTGGATAAGTTGTTGGGAGGGAGTGTTTGCTTTTCTCCTGACGGCAGTAAAATATGTTACGCAGCAAGCATAAGAGAGAAGGATTACTATAAAAATCATATACAAGATAGTACATTAGAGATATATGATATGAATACGGGAGAAGTAATTCAACCTTTAACCGATTTTGATAGTACGATTATGCCATTACAGTGGACGGCTAAAGGGATTTTAATTAGGTGGCAGGATAAAACGAATTATCGTATTGGATTACTAGCTGAAGATGGCACTGTGGAAGCATTAAGCGACAAGATAGATGGCTTTATAATGGATGCCTCTATAACAAAGGATGGAAATCATATAACCTATAATAAGGCTATAACAAATGAAACCTTTGAAATCTATTTAGACGATAAAAAAATAACGGATGAAAATAGCTTTTTCAAAGGGAAACTTAAAAGTAACAGGGAAATCATCTCATGGAAAAGTAGTGATGGTCTTGAAATAGAAGGTGTTTTATCAACGCCAGTAGAGTTTGACACTAATAAAAAATATCCTTTATTAGTAGTAATTCACGGTGGTCCGGCTTGGGCATCTTTTCCGATATTTTCAGACTGCTTCAATGAGAAATATCCGATTGAACAGTTTGTTGAAAAAGGCTTTATCGTTTTAGAACCAAATTACAGAGGAAGTTCAGGTTATGGTAATGAATTTTTAAAAGCTAACTATAGAAAACAGGGGATTGCTGACTACGACGATGTTATATCAGGAGTTGATAAACTAGTTGATCAAGGGATAGTAGATAAAGATAGAGTAGGAGTTATGGGATGGAGCAATGGTGGATATGTATCAGCTTTTTGTTCTACATTTAGTAGCAGGTTTAAAGCTATTTCAGTTGGCGGTGGAATAACTAACTGGAGTACCCATTATGTAAATACAGATATACCTTACTTTATTAGAATGTATTTAGGAAATACTCCATGGAATGATCCAGATATATATACGAAGACATCACCTATGACGTATATTAAATCAGCTTGTACGCCTACCTTAATTCAACATGGGGAAAAGGATGCAAGAATTCCGATTACAAATGCATATGATCTATATCAAGGATTAATGGATATGGAAGTTGATACAGAATTAATTATATTTAAAGGAATGGCATATAGTTCTGACCAACCAGGAGTTCATGTGGCTATTATGAAGCAGAACTTGATGTGGTTTTCACACTATATGCTTGAAGAGAGTATGGAGGGTTTTAGGACTTTGTAATAGATGTTTGTACAAGACATATGATTGAAACGGTCTTCATATTGAGATGATTTATTATAAAATATATACTTAAACTACTATCAGTACATACATCAGGGAGGACTAATATGACAGGAAATAAAAATGACTTACTAGTAGAAAAACGTGAAGAGTTATTGAAAGTATTGCAAGCTCGTTTTGAGAAAAACATGAACCGCCATGAAGGTCTTGAATGGGCTAAAGTTGAAGCGAAGCTGACTACTAATAATGAAAAATTGTGGTCACTTAACGAAATGGAAGTAACTGGTGGTGAGCCGGATGTTATTGGTTATGATGAAGAAAAGGACGAATATACTTTCTATGATTGTTCAAAGGAGAGTCCTAAAGGCCGCAGAAGTCTTTGTTATGATCTTGAAGCGTTAGAATCAAGAAAAAAGCATAAACCAGAAAATAACGCTATTGATGTGGCGGCCGCTATGGGTATTGAGTTATTAACGGAAGAACAATATCGAGAGTTACAACAACTTGGAGATTTTGATATGAAATCATCGAGTTGGGTACAAACACCTTCAGATATTAGAGAGCTTGGTGGTGCTCTATTTTGCGATTATCGCTTTGGACATGTTTTCGTGTACCACAATGGAGCAGACTCTTACTATGCTGCCAGAGGTTTTCGTGGTTCGTTAAAAGTTTAAATTAGGATAAATAAGAAAAAGAGCCTATATTCAGGCTCTTTTTCTTATTTATATTTTAAAAGTAAATTGTTACTACGCAGTTTTACTTAATTTATATGTTCTGTGGTTGTTTTTACGGAAAAGTTTAGGGAAAACATAGCCATCTAATCCAATACGTCCAGCGTTCTGCCCTGCAACTAAAATGAACATAGTCAAAATAAGCAGGTTTGGGTTTACACTAACAGTTCCGCTTAATAAAAATGAAAGATTCATTATGATTCCGAAAAATGCAGCTGTTTTTGTTAATCCGCCTAAAATCAAACCTAGACCTACTAAAATTTCTCCCCATTGAACTAAAAAGCTAAATAGGTCTGCGTTTGGAAGGACAAAATGTTGAAGAAAATCTGCCCACCAACTTTGTACTGCAGGATGGTCACCTGATGCTTGAGCAATAGCACCCTTTAGAAAACCGCTTGCGTCAAAAGATTGTCCGAAGACTTTGCCTATCCCAGCAGCGAGCCATGTATATCCTATGTAAAGCCGTAAAAGTAATAATATGAAAGTAGCACGTTTATCAGTTCTTAAAAAATTGATAACCATTGAAATCCCTCCAATATTGTATTTACACGTTTATTATATATCCAATGTGAAAAGATTCACAATGGAGAGAATGTGAACAAGGATAGGTTGTGAATAATTGTTTTATTTTTTGTAACATTTTATCTGCTTTGATAAACTAAGAATAGAGATATATGTAAAGGAGACAAAGACTCAATATGTGGATGAACTTGTAATGATTAGAAACTACTAGATAGATAAATTTTTCTCTCATAAGCGAGGGTTTATTTAGTTATCTGTAAATCATTCAAGGAATGCATATTTGGCTTGTACATCCCTTTTATAAGGATAGGTGCCTATTTTATGTATCTGTCTTTTTTGTGGGAAAGTTTATATCTCTTATATAAAATATGCGTCCTTTAAACTTGGAGGAGTATATGATGAACCAATTAAAAAATAAAGTAGCAGTTATTACAGGGGTAAGTCGTCTAGATGGTATAGGGGCAGCGATTTGTAAAGAATTAGCTGAATCAGGATACGATATATTTTTTACGTATTGGACAGCTTACGATAAAGAGATGCCTTGGGGCGTTGATAAAAATGAACAAATACAATTAAAAGAAGAGTTACTAAAAAACGGTGTTAAAGTATCAAGTATGGAGTTAGATTTAACTCAGAATGATGCACCAAAAGAGCTTATAAATAAAGTTACTGAACAATTAGGGTACCCTCATATATTAATTAATAATGCAGCATATTCTACGAATAATGATTTCTCTACGTTGACTGTTGAAGAATTAGATAAGCATTATATGGTAAATGTTCGTGCGACTACATTGCTCAGTAGTCAATTTTCCCGGGGATTTGATAAGAAATCTGGTGGTAGAATTGTTAATATTACTTCGGGGCAATTTCAAGGTCCTATGGCAGGAGAACTAGCTTATGCGACAACGAAGGGAGCTATTGATGCTCTTACTAGTACGTTGTCAGCAGAGGTAGCTCATTTAGGAATAACAGTGAATGCAATTAATCCAGGACCAACCGATACAGGATGGATGACTGAAGAGATAAAACAAGGGTTAAAGTCGATGTTTCCTTTTGGCAGAATTGGTGAGCCAAGGGATGCAGCTAGACTCATTAAATTTTTAGTAAGTGAAGAGGCCGAGTGGATTACTGGGCAAGTTATTCATTCAGAAGGTGGATTTAAAAGATAAAAAAGAAGGCATCTCACCAGGGTGAGATGCCTTCTTTTTTAATCTTTCTTCAATCTTCGTGCAACACCATTCCCTAAAGACTGTAATCCTTGAACGAGGATAATTAAAATAAAGACGGTTGCATACATTACTTCAGGCTCGTAGCGTAAATGTCCGAAGCGGTATGCTAAATCCCCTAGCCCGCCAGCACCTACAAGGCCAGCCATTGCTGTTGCGCCGATTAAGCCGATCGTTGCGATTGTTAATCCGAGTACAAGGGAGGGACGTGCTTCTTTCACCATAACGTGCCAAATGATTTTTATAGTAGAAACGCCCATCGCTTGGTAGGCTTCAATGACACCGCGATCGACTTCTAGTAAAGCTGTCTCCATTAAACGTGCGATATAAGGGGCTGTGAAGACGACAAGCGGTATGATAACACCTTGCACGCCAATGGACGTTCCCATTAGAAACTTTGTAAAAGGTAAAATAAAGAATAATAGAATGATAAATGGAAGAGAGCGAATGATATTAATAATTGTATTAAGAATAGGATAGATGATTTTATTTTCACGCTGTCCACCAGGTCTCGTTAAAACAAGTGTGACGCCAAGTGGCAGTGCAATAAGGATCGAGATGAGTAATGAGATAGATGTCATTTGAAAGGTTTGGATTGTGGCTTCCCATATGACTTTACCCCATTCATCCAAAAAGGACTTGTTTCCCATAATCTGTTCTACCTCCTTCTACGATGATTCCTTGCTCTTGTAAAAATGATAAAGCACGGTGGATTTCATTTTGTTCCCCTTGCATATGAACGACTAGTTTCCCATATGCTTCATGTTTTAACTGCGTAATATTACCGGATAAAATATTCGGATACACTTGGAAACGTTTTGTGGCAACGGCTAAGGCAGGTTCCCCTGAAGTAGTGCCAATAAATGAAAGTGTTACAATTTCTCCAGTACTTTGTAGTTCTTTCTGTACCTCTTTTGGAATTTTCGCTGCAAATGCGCTATTTACAAATTTCTTCGTGGTTACATGTTGTGGGTTTGTGAAAATATCTTTTACAGTCCCACTTTCGACTACAGATCCGTGTTCCATAACAGCAACGCGGTCACATATACGCTGGATGACATTCATTTCATGTGTAATGAGTAAAATCGTAATTCCGATTTCTTCGTTAATCTTTAATAACAAATCAAGGATAGAATCGGTTGTTTCGGGATCTAATGCGCTCGTTGCTTCATCACTTAATAACACTTCAGGTTCATGTGATAGCGCACGAGCAATTGCAACACGCTGTTTTTGACCACCAGAAAGTTCGCTTGGATACGCATCTTTTCTATTAAAAAGATCGACAATGCGTAAATACTTTTCTACTCTTTTTTCAATTTCTGCTTTTGGAATGCCAGCAAGCCGTAACGGTAATGCGATATTTTCATAAACGGTAACAGTTTTAAGTAAATTGAATCCTTGGAAGATCATTCCGATTTTTTGTCTCGATTTTGCTAGTTCTTTTGTCGATAACGTTGTTAAGTCTTGTTCGTTTACAATGATATTTCCTGTCGTTGGTTTTTCTAATAAATTTACACATCGAATCAATGTACTTTTACCAGCGCCACTATACCCAATGATTCCAAATACCTCGCCTTTTTCTACTTTAAGGGAAGTAGACTTAAGAGCCTCAACATTCCCTTTTTTTGTTGTAAATACTTTGGATATGTTTTTTAATTCAATCATTATCGCCAGCTCCTACCAAGATGGTAAAACTGAACCATCAAATTTTTTCTCGATAAACTCTTTTACTTCTTTAGATTGATAAGCTTTCTTTAATTTGTTTACAACGGCATCATCTTTATTTTCAGTACGAACAACGACCCAGTTCACATATGGTGAATCTTTTCCTTCGCGGAAGATAGAATCTTTCGCTGGACTTAATTTTGCACCTAATGCAAAGTTTGTGTTAATTGCAGCTGCTTTCACTTCACTTAGTTGTGTTGGTAATTGAGATGTCTCTAATTCGACAATCTTTAATTTTTTTGGATTTTCAATTACATCTTTTGCAGTCGCTTTTTCTGTAGCCTTTGGATCAACTTTTAAAACCCCTGCTTTTTCAAATAATTTTAAAGCTCGAAGTTCATTCGTTGGGTCATTTGGTACAGCAATTGCGTCGCCCTCTTTTAAGTCTTTTACATCTTTTATATCTTTAGAATATACGCCCATAGGGAATGTTACTGTTGAAAATACTTCAGCTAATTTCATATTGCGTTCAGCTTTAAATACATCTAAATACGATTTCGTTTGGTAGCTATTTACATCAAGGCTTTTTTCATCTAAAGATACGTTTGGCGCTACATAATCATTAAATACTTTTATATCAATTTCGAGACCATCTTTTGCTGCAACTTCTTTTACCTTTTCAAAAATTTGTTCATGTGGTCCACCTGTTACACCGACAGTAATCTTTTTCTCGTCTAATGCTTTTACCTCTTTATCTGAACTCACGCTACATGCGCCTAATAATAATACTGCTCCGCTTACAATGCTTAATAATACCTTTTTCATCTATAAATCCCCCCTTCATATACGTTCCAAAATAAAAAGCACCTCCCAAAAATAAGAGAGGTGCCGAATAGACGAAATAGATTCCTCTCTTATCTTCCAAAACGAAAACTCGTTTTGCAGGAATTAGCACCTTAGCTTATACGTCATAAGCTCGGTTGCCGGGCATCATCGGGCCAGTCCCTCCGCCACTCTTGATAAGAGTATGTGTATGTAGTTTTGAATATGGTACTAATAGTAAATCGTACAAAAAGAATTGTCAATGATATTTTCGGAATATATTTTATTTTAAGATAATCGAAACGTTCCCCTTTTTATGTCCTTTTTCTACATATATATGAGCTTCAGCAATTTCTTCTAATCGGTAAGTTCTATCAATAACAGGTTTTAGCTTTTCTGTTTCAGCTAGTTGTTTTAGTAGGTTCATATCTTCTTTACTGACCTTTGCCATCATTCCGTTCACAGATACATATTTTCCATTAGGCATTAATGCATCTGTACAAAGAGACTTTTTATATTTTCCAACTGTATCAAATATAATATCGTAGTGCTTGCCCTGCTTAGTAAAATCTTCTTTCATATAATCAATTATGTTGTCTGCCCCTAAAGTTGTTACTAGATCGAAATTCGAACTACTACAAATGGCTGTGACAGTCGCCCCGAAGTATTTAGCAAGTTGTATGGCAGCTGTCCCTACTGACCCAGAGGCGCCGTATATAAGTACTCGTTGCCCTTTTTTTATCTGTCCTTTTCTAAGGAAGTGCAATGCTGAAGTTCCGCCAAAAGGAATAACGGCAGCTTCTTCATATGTCACATTGGTAGGTTTTAATGCTATTAATCCACTTTCATGCACGCATGTGTATTCCGCATAACCACCAAGGTTTAGTTCTGTTAATGCAAAAACTTGATCTCCTTTTTTAAATTGTGTTACATCTGTTCCAATGTCTTCGATTTCACCGGATAACTCTACGCCAAGTATAGGTTTTCTCGGTTTTCTGAAACCTAATATGATCCGCATAGGAATCCAAAATAAGAGGGGGCTATTAAAGCCACGTATTCTACAATCTCCAGTCGATACACTTGTTGCGTGAATTTTAACTAATACTTCATTTTTTTTAGGTTTAGGCTTTTCTACATTTTGAAGCTGGAGAACATTAGGTGGTCCGTACTTTGTACAAATAATCGCTTTCATAATGACCTCCTGAAATGAGTTGTTATTATTTACATCATATTTAAACTTTTTCTCAAACATGTTGTTATATAGGAAATAAATTTAAAGATAAATATTACGAATTATATAGATTTAATAGGAAAAGAGATGATATTATTTTGGGGAAGGAGGGGACGTTATGAAAAAACTTATTTTAATTTCAAGTTTAGTACTTGCAGTCGGTCTAGGAGTAGGGTGTAGTAATGAGAAAACAAAAAAGACTGATGAACCGAAAAAAGAAGCTGTGCAGAAAGAAAAGGAATTAACAGCGAAGGATGTTTTCAATAAAGCGAATGAAGCTTTTAAAAACGAAGAAAATGTAACGATGACATATGATGTGGGAATAAAGGCTGAAGGAACAGAGATGAATGTAATAAAGGCTAAAATGCAACTAGAGCCGAAGAAAAAAATTCTCGTTCTGAAATGAATGTTTCTGGTACAGAGGTTGTTGTTTATGATGTGGGTGGCAAAATTGCTGGTCAGTTGAAAAATCCTAATACGGGTGAAATTATGTCTGTACCAGAGGAACAATTGAATGCTAACGGAATGAACGCGACTCAAGGAATGGTAGATAATTTAGAGATTCCATCGGAAATTTTAAATAAAGTGAAGATGGAGAAAAGTGGAGATAATTATAAGCTGAAGTTTGCATTAAAAGGGCAAGAGACAGAGAGTATGCTAGCTAGTATGGATGAAAAGCAGAAACAAATGCTACAAGGCCAAAATGCAAAGATAGAAGAAATAGATGGGGAATATATTATTACAAAAGATTTTAAATATGAATCAGCAAAGATAGATATGGTTATGAGTAGCAATGGTGAGGATAAAGCGCACATTATTACGGATGCAAAGTTTACATCGTATGATAAATTTGATCCAATACAATTGCCAGCAGCAAAGTAATCACTGTCAAGAGAGGTACCTGAAAGAAAGGGTATCTCTTTTTGTTGCTAATAAGGAGAGTGTCCTTTGAAAAAAAGAAAGATAGCAGCGGTCATTGTCGCATATACGGTTTTGCTTGCAACGTCTGTACATACGTATAAAAAACAAATTGATCATCCTATTATGAGTGATGTAGGTAAATTGCTTCCGACAAAAATAAAACGTGTTGAAAGTGCTACGGAAGAGCACTCGTTAATAAAATTAGTGCGAGATGCAAAAGTTTCAGGAGAGAAAATTTCCATTGCAGGCATGCAACATAGCCAAGGAGGACAGACATATTATCCGAATGGCACGATGCTCGATATGAAAGGATATAATAAAATATTAGAATTTGATCCAGAGAAGAAGCGGATTACAGTTCAAAGTGGTGTCACCTGGAATGATATTCAGAAGAAAATAAATCCTTATGGCCTTGCGGTACAGGTCATGCAGTCTCAAAATATTTTTACTGTTGGCGGTTCATTAAGTGTAAATGTACACGGGCGTGATATTCGTCATGAGGCACTGATTGATACAGTAGATTCATTTAGATTGTTAATGGCAGATGGCACGGTACGTAATGTAAGTAGAGAAGAAAATGCAGAGTTATTTCCATATGTCATTGGGGGTTACGGTTTATTTGGAGTTATTTTAGATGTGACGCTGAAGTTAACAGATGATGAATTATATGAAATGCACACGAGAATGATAGATTATAAAGAATACGCATCTTATTTCAAAGAGAAAGTGAAAAGAGATGAGAATGTTCGTATGCACTTAGCGCGTATTTCTGTTGCTCCAAATTCATTTTTAAAAGAGATGTATGTGACAGATTATACTTTGGCACAAAATCAAAATATGAGAGAAGAGTACAGTGAATTAAAGGAAGAAAATATTATAGCTGCACCGAAATTTTTGCTTGGGTTATCACGTTATAGTGATTGGGGAAAGAATACATTTTGGGATATACAAAGAGGTTATTTTGAACGTACAGATGGAAAGTATGAGACGCGTAATAATGTTATGAGATCAGATAGTGCTTTTATGGAATATGAAAATCCAAATAGGACCGAAGTGTTACAAGAATACTTTGTACCTATAGATGCTTTCACAGAGTATATAGATGATTTACGTAACGTATTAAATGAAGATGAGTTTAATTTACTCAACATTACGATTCGTTACGTGGAAAAGAATGAAAATGCAGTTTTGTCCTATGCGAAAGATGATATGTTTGCGCTGGTTCTTTTGATTAACCAGGGACGCTCAGAGAGTGAGATAAAGGAAACAGAGGATGTCATTCGAAAGATGATTGATGTTACTTTAAAGCATAATGGTAGTTACTATTTGCCGTATTATTCTTATCCAACGAAAGAGCAGTTAAAGAGGGCATATCCTCGCATTGAAGAATTTCTCAAGAAAAAGAAGGAAATAGATTCAGAAGAGAGATTTGTGAATTTATTTTATAGGGAGTATACGAAATGACATATAGAAGATTTGTGGCTTCGCAAAGTATCATCATGATGGCAGGAAGTATGGTATTTCCTTTTTATATATTATTGCTTCGAAACGTTGGAAATAGCTTCTCGCAATTTGGCTGGGCGTATGGCTTATTTGCTTTAACATCAGCACTTGTATATCCACTAGTGGGAAAGGTATCTGATCAAGTAGGGGATAAAAAATTATTAATCATATACGCTTGGTCCATGGCAATCTTAATGCTTTGCTTTCCAATTGCCACGGAAGTTTGGCATGTGTATATTCTTCAAATTGTAATGGGCGTTTTAGGTGCTGTGCAGCGTAATACTGAGAAGACTTCGTTAGCACGAAAGGTTGCGCAGGAAAAGGCTGGTTATGAGATTGGAAAATACCATGTGTGGACATCCATTGGCGGAGCAGTAGCGGTTATTGCCACGGGATATTTAGTAGATTTCTTTACGATTGGTACAATTTTTTATATTGCATCTATTCTATATGTAGTGAGCGGGATTGTATTAAGTAGTAAAAAAATATAACTATTCCTATTTTCACCTTAATAACCTTTATTTGTTATACTAAAAGGGAATACAAAAGAAAAGGGGACAGTGCCTTTGATGAAATTTGTAGTTTTAGCTATTCTTACTTTGTTTTTGATTCCATGGACAAGAAGTAGTAGTAAGCTTCGAGCAGTGGATAAGAAGGGAGATAAGAAGGTTGTAAAGGGTAAGAAATCATCTATTTTAGTTATTCCTGTTTTATTTTGGATAGGTATTGCAATCTATGAATACTTTTGGCTAATTGATGATCGAGTAGATTCGATTCTTACTCATTATTCTGTTGCAGTAGCAATTTTAATTGGGCTTGTTTTATTTTCACAAGATCAAATAGGGAAATTAGAAGGTACATTAAAAGGACTTCTAATGTTTATTTTACTCGCAAGTTACGGCTACTTTGGTTATTTGCACGATATAGTAATCTCGCAAAAGAAATATGATTCTGTTGTTAAGGTAGAGAAAGATATTTCAGAGCCATTTACTGAAAATGACCAGCCGTTTACAGTGCCGCCAAAGACAGCGGAGAATAAGATGAAAAAAGTATTTGGTGATATTCCAAAAGTAGCTTATTTTGAGCTAGGAGAATTAACGCCACAAATGGTAAACGGCGAGGCTTTATATGTAGCGCCGATTGAAGTTTCAGGATTTTTTAAAGCGCGTAAAGCTGAGACAATTCCAGGGTACGTAACGATGTCAGGTACGAATCCTGATGCGGAAGCGAAACTGCACCTCGGTTATAAAATGAAATATGTGCCAAGCATGTTTTTTGGTAATAATTTAGAGCGTGTGGTAAGGCAAGCAGAACCAAATTTAATCTTTAAAGGAAAACCTAAATTTGAGGTTGATGATAAAGGAAAACCATATTATACAATGACGTATGGTGAATTTATTTCAGGAAGATCTGGATTTGAGGTAGAAGGTGTTGTCGTAGTAGATGCACAAACAGGTGAAGTGAAAAGATATGATAAAGGAAAGGCACCTAAATTTGTTGATGGTGTATTAAATCATGAGACTGCATCTACGTTAAATACGTACTTTGGCAAATATATTCACGGATTTTGGAATACGAAGTTCTCGCAAACAGATATGAAAATTCCGACTGAGTGGGGAACGAAAGAAGGCGTGACCCCGATCTTTGGTAAAGATGGAACACTGTATTATTTTACAGACTTTACTTCTCCAAAAGAAGGAGTAGATTCAGCTCTAGGCTATTCATTAGTAGATGCACGCACAGGCAAGCTATATTACTATAATGGAAAAGAAGTAAAGGGGATTATGGATGGTTCAGCAGCTACAGAAGTAGTAGATAATTCCTTTAAGAGAGAGAAATGGCATGGGACAATGCCTGTCATTTATAACGTATACGGTAAACCAGCTTGGATTATTCCGGTTGTTGATGACGGAGGCCTAGTACGTGCGCATACAGTTGTATATGCTGCTAATGCAAAAATATTTGCGACAGGTTCTTCGCAGAAAGAAGCGCTTGAGAATTATAAAAACGTAATGAGCGGTAATGGTGATACATTTAGACCAACCTCAACAGGAAAAGAAGCGCAAAAAGAAGGTATTGTACAACGTGTATATAAAGAAAAATCAGGTGAAAATACAATCGTGTACGTACTTTTAGAGAATGAACAAAAGGTATTTATGATACCGGTGAAGAAATTCCCATATGCTATGTTTACAGAAGTAGGAGATCCAATTCAAATTACATATTTAGATACGGGAGAGACGATGGCCTCGGTATCTAAATTTACGAATAGCAATGTGAAAAAATAAAGCGGTAGAATTTCTATCGCTTTTTTTACATTATGAAAGAGGAAAATGCACTGTACTTGACGTATGTTTATGATGTAACTATAATTGTTACGATTCAGTGTGTATAGGAAAGGGTGAATTGAAAAAGTGAATGAAGTTAATCACGAAATATATAAACCTGTAAAGGCAAACAGGTTGTGGATGATTCTTGTATTAGGGACACTTACGGCGATTGGGCCATTATCTATTGATATGTATTTGCCTTCATTACCGAAGTTAACGGATGACTTGCAAACAGGTGCATCCCTAGCGCAGCTTACATTAACAGCTTGTTTGCTTGGGTTGTCAGTAGGGCAATTATTTGTTGGCTCAATTAGTGATATTTACGGAAGACGCAAACCACTTATTATTGCTCTTATTATTTATGTTGCTTCTTCTTTACTTTGTGCTGTTGCGCCATCTATTTGGACATTAGTATTATTGCGCTTCCTACAAGGAGCTTCAGGATCAGCCGGGATTGTTATATCACGTGCGATGGTAAGAGATATGTACTCAGGTTCTGAAATGACGAAGTTTTTCTCACTGCTTATGTTAGTAAACGGAGCAGCACCTATTTTGGCACCGATTATTGGGGGGCAATTGTTACAGTTTACAACGTGGCGCGGTGTTTTCATCGTTCTTGGAGCAATTAGCGTATTCATGTTAATCTCAGCTACTTTTGTATTACGTGAAACATTACCTCCTGAAGAAAGAGAAACAGGTGGTTTGTCAGGGACTTTGGCGACGTACGGAAAATTGTTAAAGGACCGTCTATTTATGGGATATGCATTGTCACAAGGATTAGTAACAGCGGCAATGTTTGCATACATTTCGGGCTCACCATTTGTGTTGCAGAACATATACGGAGCATCACCACAGCAATTTAGTTTATTCTTTGCGATTAATGGCATCGGTATTATTATTGCTAGTCAGGTAACGGGTCGTTTAGCGGGGAAAGTGAATGAGAAGACATTATTTGTTGCGGGTATTATTATCGCAGCTGTTGGTGGCCTATCTTTACTACTGACAATCGTACTAGGAATAGGTTTAATTGGTGTTTTATGTTCGTTATTCCTTGTCGTATCAAGTGTCGGGGTTGTATCAACAACTGGGTTCTCATTAGCGATGAGAAATCAGAAACAAGCTGCAGGAACAGCATCAGCTTTATTAGGTTTATTACAGTTTATTTCAGGAGCTCTTGTTGCTCCGCTAGTAGGTATCGGTGGAAGTAATACAGCATTACCGATGGGTATTGTTATTGCGCTTTGTGAAGTAGGAGCAGTGTTATGTTATCTATTTATGGCCAGAAGAAGTGAGAAACAGTTTGAACTGCAGCAAAAACAAAATCTAGAGGCTTAACAAAAAAGAACTGATTCAAAGGGAATGTTTGAATCAGTTCTTTTTTCATTTCTTTGAAATACCTCATACAGTTTTGTAAGGTGATGTAGTAAAGCATTGCAAAAGTTATTTGTATAAAGTGACGATACTGTGACAAACATGTTGGTATATATATTACGGTGTCGTCTTAAGTGTAAAAAGTAGGATGTTCTCGGTATAATAACAAGTGGAGATAAAAGAAACTATAATGAGTAATAGTTGTAGATAAAAGGAGAAGAAGAGATGAAGAAGGTTTTGGGTATTGCCGTAATGGGAGGAATGCTCCTTCTAGCAGGATGTAATGGAAATAAAGATACGAAAGAACCGAAAGAAAAGGTAGAGCAATCTACAGAACAAACAGAAGAGATGAAAGAATACCGTGCAGTACATGAAAAATACGATATGAAAATGAATAAAGAAATTAATAAAGCACTGCAGTTATTTGAAGTAGCAAAAGAAAAGGGCGGTAAGGAAATAACGACTGCTACATATAAAGAAGATGTGCAAAAGGTAACAACGAGCATGTTAGAAGATATTGATCATATACGTAAAGAAATTCGTGTTCCGAAGTCGAAAGAGCAAGAACATGAAGTATATGTTGGTTTCTTGAATGAATCGGAGCAAGCGATGAAAAAATTACAGAAGTTAGCTAAAGAAGAAGATTCATCGTTGATTCGTGATATAGAAATTAATTTTGCAACAGCATCGACATACTATAAACGTTTTCAAGCAGAAACGAAAAAATAACCTTGCCTGTGCAAGGTTATTTTTTCTTCTTACTACCGCCTACTTCTTTATTTTATTTCTCTTTTGTATTCTTTTTTCGTTCCATCAGAGAAGACAACTTCTAAATCAAATTTTTGATAGTCTTTATCAAGTTTGAACACGTTCACTACTTGATCGATTACTTCTTGGTCAGCAGTATTTTTATCAAATTTTAATTCTTGTAAGAGTGGGCTTAATTTTGTGATAGCCTCGTCTCCTGTTAATTTTACATCTGCTTTATGATCTTCAATTTTTGCTTCCATTTTCTTATCAGCTGCTACATTTTTATAGTCTGCTTCGTAGTCTTTCTTTGTATCTTGGTAGTCTGCCTTTAAATCGAATTCATTGAAGTTTAGTTTTAAATCTGCAGGAGCCTCATTTTTTGCTTCTTCAGTCGTCTTTTTATTAGAAGTTGTGTCTTCTTTTGCAGGAGCTTTACATCCTGTTAATGCAGGTACTAGCATAAGAGCTAATAAAACTGATAGTAGAATTCTCATTATAAATTCCTCCTTATGTAAATTCGTTCTATACAAGTTTTTCCCAAAAACATGTAATTATGTATGTGTTGAAAATAAATTATTATTCTGTAGTTGCAAGGGCTAATACGCAATTTAAATCAAAAAAGATTTGTATGTATATGGTAAATTGAAGTTGTGAGGAGGGGCTAAAATGCATGAAGAATATAAAGAGATAATAAAAAAATCAATTGAATATATAGAGAATCACTTACATGAGGAGCTTACAACAGAAAGAGTGGCATCTCACAGTGCAGTATCGATGTACCATTTTCATCGCATCTTTCAAAGATATGTTGGGATGAGTGTAACAGATTATATTCGAAAGAGAAGGTTAACTCATGCTGCGCAAGTTTTAGTGTCAACGGAGAGAGCTGTTATTGATATTGCAGTGCAATACAATACGGTTTTTCCTCACAAGAGGCATTTACGAGAGCTTTTAAAAGAATGTTTCAATTGCCACCAAAGAAATATCGAAACTACTTTCAGTCATTTTATATAGAAAGAGAGGGTGTTTCAATGCAAAAAGGTATACCGAAAGGATGGATCTTAAGTGGAAGTCATCCTGCTGAATATGAGATGGGTTTAGATTATGAAGTTGTCCATCAGGGGAAAGTATCTGCATACATAAAAGCAAAAGAGAATGTTACGCACGGAGGATTTTCAACATTAATGCAAATGTTCCGAGCGGATAAATATGTAGGAAAGAGATTACGTTTTACAGCATTTATTAAGAGTGAAAATGTAAGAGATTGGGCAGGATTGTGGATGCGAGTAGATGGAAAAGATACAGAACCGCTCGCTATGGATAATATGCAAAATCGCCCCATTAAAAATACGAATAACTGGCAATCGTACTCGGTTGTATTAGATATAAAAGAAAAAGCACTTGGTATTGCATTTGGTGTTTTATTATCAGGAGAAGGTTGTGTGTGGCTAGATAGTATTCGATTTGATGAAGTAGATGAAAAAATTCCTTCAACAGATTTGGCAGAGAACTTTTATGAAACACTTTTAGAAGAGCCGGTGAATCTACAATTTGAAGAAGTAGAAAAATAAAAAACAAGGAGAAAAGATATGCTCAAATATGTAAAACTAATAAGTATTAGTTTAGTAATATCGTCTTGTATTATGGGAATTAATTATTTAGTTAGCTACCTTTGGTCAGGGCATATACCTTCTTTGACGTGGAGAACATATTTGATGTTTGTGTTTATATGTATGATGAGTTTTGGTTCAATACAAAAAGAAGGAAAAGAGGATTATTGACAATAGTCTTCTTCGCCTTTCTTTCATTAACACAAATGGTTGTAACTGTTTTTGGAAATGCAGGTATGATTTTTAATATCATCTCACTATCGTTACAACTTGTAAGTTCGGATGTAATTGTACCACATGAAATGCTTTCTAAAACATACCAAACAATCAGTGAATTATTTCCTGCAACATATGTAGCAAATGGCTATTATACAATAATATTTGGAGGAGTTAGTTTAGAGAGAAATATTATTTCATTATTAGTTATTGTATTGGTTACACAATCAGTAGCAGTGATGATTTTAGCTATAAAAGGAATGGCAAAGGGAAGAGGAAGCTCTGTAGTTAAAGTTGTATAAAAGTAAAAAGGTATCCTTCGTGGGATACCTTTTACTTTTGTTACTTTGCAACTTCTGTCCACTTGTAGTTAAATTCACCACCGAAGTCAGTTGTTACAAGTCCTTTAATGAAAGAGCGTTGTAAGTAAGAACGACCTTGTTGGTATAAAGGAGCGACAGCGCCGTCTTGTAATAGAATTTTTTCAGCTTGCTTCATTGCTTCAAAGCGTGCTTTTTCATCGCCAGCTAAATCTGTTTTCACTTTATGAATTAGCTCATCGTACTCTTTGTTAGAGTATTTATCGAAGTTATAAGCACTATCTGTTGTAAATAGATCTAAGAATGTAATTGGATCAGCGAAGTCAGGGCCCCAGCCGTCAATACCAATTTCATAGTCACCACTTAATAGTAGTTTTAGCTGTTGTTTACGTGGTTGTGGTTTTAAGTTCACTGTTAATCCGTCTAAGTTCTTTTCTAATTCACCTTTTAAATATTCACCAGTCTTTTTAGCTAAAGCATTGTCACTTGTTAATAGTTCGATTGTTACTTTGTCAGTACCAAGTTCTTGTTTTGCTTTTTTCCAGTTTTCTTTCGCTGTTTTCACATCATCCTTGACTAGATTTCCATTTTCTTTACGGAAGTCGTTGCCTTCTGGGCTCTTTGCGAATTTCGCAGGAACCATTCCTTCAGCTGGAACAGCGCCGTTATTTAAAATTGTTTCTACGTAAGCTTTTTTATTCATTGCGCCGTTAATAGCAAGGCGTGCATGTTGATTTTTTAATGTTTCATTTTTTTGATTTAATCGTAAGAATTGAATGCCGACTTCAGCGCGTTCCTTGAAGTTTGGATCGCTCTTATATTTATCAACAAACTCTGCAGTTAAAGCAACACGATCAATTTGTCCTGAATCATATAAGTTCACTTCTGTAGACTTATCTTTAACGACATTGAAGTTGATTTCTTCTAATTTTACCGTTTTAGCATCCCAATAGTTAGGGTTTTTCTTCAATTGGAAGCTTTGTTCATGTTTCCAGTTCTCTAATGTGAAAGCACCGTTGTAAATTAAATGATTTGTTTCCAAACCATATTTATCACCTTGAGATTTTAAGTACTCTTCATTAATTGGTAAGAATGTTGAGAATGTCGTTAAGCTTAAGAAGTAGGGAACAGGACGGTCTAGTTGTACTTCTAACGTTTTGTCATCAACAGCTTTGACCCCTAGTTGATCAATTGGCAATTGTTTTTGGTTTATTTGTTTCGCATTCTTTATATCGAAGAATAAGAATGCGTATTCAGCTGCTGTATCAGGATTTACGGCACGTTGCCAAGCGAAGGCAAAGTCCTTTGCTGTAACAGGAGTACCGTTTGACCATTTTGAACCACGCAGATGGAATGTATATTTTGTTTTATCGGGACTAATGTCAACCGACTCAGCGACACCAGGAACCGGTTTATTATCTTCTCCCATTGCATATAACCCTTCAAAAACATTGCGCATTACGTTCATGGATTCCCCATCCGTTGCTTTTGCAACATCCATTGTTGGAATTTCTGAAGCGAATGATAAGTTAATTGCCTGTTTATCAGGTGCTTTATCGTTTGCTTTCGCTCCGCTTGCATTATCCTTATTTCCCCCGCAAGCAGTTAGTAATAGACTTGCCCCTAAAACAGATGCAACAACAGGTATAACTTTTTTCTTCATTGTTCGTTCCTCCCTAAATGTGTTGTTCGTAACGTCATAATGTCCATGTCTTGAAGTAGCTATAGAAGGAGATAAAACCTATTATAAATATTTGTTTATAGGTAATCAGGTGTTCTATATGTATATACATGTTGATCTATAATCTATCGTTATATGTTTCAACGTAGTAGACATTATATTTTGATGGTGAAATATTTCGTTTCTTTGATTATTTAGAATATTAACACTGGAAAGAACTATATGTCAATAATAAAAATAGATTGTTAATTTCTTAGAATAATATATTGAAAAAGCGGATTCTCATGTGTGAGAGAACCTATTTTTAATATATTTTGCTAAAAAAACAATTGGTGTGGGCTAATAATAAGTGGGGATGAAGAAACCCCCACTTATTAAAGTTTCACTTTATTTTTCAATTTTTGCCCACTTGAAGTTTAATTGCCCTGCAAAGTCTACTTGCACAATTCCTTTCACATAAGAACGTTCTAAATAAGATTCGCCTTTTTGGTAAAGAGGAGCGATAACAGAGTCTTTAAATAATATTTTCTCGGATGCTAGTAATGCTTCCCAGCGAGCTTTTTCATCACCAGCTAAAGTTGTTTTCACTTTTGCTATTGTTTCATCGAATTCCTTATTAGAGTAATGATCTAAGTTATAAGGGTTATTCGTTGTAAATAGCTCAAGGAATGTAATTGGATCCGCAAAGTCAGGGCTCCAGCCATCAATTCCGATTTCGTAGTCACCTTTTAATAAAAGCGAAACTTGTTGCTTACGCGGTTGCGGTTTTATATTTACTGTTAATCCATCTAGATTCTTTTCTAGTTGTCCTTTTAAGAATTCACCAGTTTTCTTATCAAGGTCAGCATCACTCGTTAATAATTCTAATGTTATCTTTTCAGAACCAAGCTCTTGTTTAGCTTTTTTCCATAACTCTTGTGCAGATTTTGTATCAACTTTTGTTAAATCGCCATTTGCAGTACGGAAGTCTTTTCCTTCAGGTCCTTTTGCAAAGTTTTTTGGAACGAGACCAAATGTTGGTGTAGATCCATCATTTAATAACGTATTTACAAAGGATTTTCTATCAATTGTTTGATCAATTGCTTGGCGTGCAGAAACGTTTTGAAGCACTTTGTTTTGTTGATTCATACGTAAAAATTGTACGCCTACGTTTGGACGTTCTTTAAAGTTAGCATCCTTTTTATATTTATCGACGAAGTCAGATGTTAGTTTTATACGATCTAATTGTTTTGACTCGAATAAATTTACTTCTGTTGATTTTTCTTTTACGACGTTAAAATTGATTTCTTCTAGTTTGACAGTATCTTTATCCCAATAGGTAGGGTTTTTCTTGAATTTAAAGCTTTGTTCGTGCTTCCAATCGCTTAGTGTAAAAGCTCCGTTGTACAAGATTGTATTATCTTCTAAAGCGTACTTATCACCTTGTGCTTTAAAGAATTCCTCGTTAATTGGTAGAAATGTTGGGAACGCTGTTAAGCTAATAAAATACGGAACAGGACGCTCCAATTCTACCTCAAACGTATGGTCATCAACTGCTTTTACACCAAGTTGGTCGGCTGGAAGTTCTTTGTTGTTAATTTTTGTTGCGTTTTTAATATCAAAGAATAGAAATGCATATTCAGAGGCTGTTGCTGGATCTACGGCTCTTTGCCAAGCGAACACAAAATCTTTAGCTGTAACAGGAGTGCCGTTTGACCATTTTGAATCTCGCAAATGGAATGTGTATTTCGTTTTATCGCCACTTACTTCATGAGATTTTGCAACACCAGGAACAGGTTTGTTACCTTCACCAAGATTATACAAACCTTCAAATACGTTTCTCATTACTTGACCAGAATCAGTATCTGTAGCACGAGCCGTATCCATTGTTCGTATTTCAGTAGGTGAAGATAAGTTTAAAACCTGTTTACTAGGTGCCTCGTCTTTTGCATTTGCTCCGCTTGCTTCGTTTTTATAACTACCGCAACCAGTTAATAAAATACTTACTCCTACAACTGATGCAATACCGGGTACAAACTTCTTTTTCATTTGATTTTCCTCCTAAATAATTAAGTTTGGATGATGATGAGGGAAATGAAAAATAAAAAATCCCTCTTTTCATATTGAGAAAGAGGGATTTTTACGTACAAGTTATGCACCCGTATATAAACGAAGTCCCTCATTCTATCTTTCAAGCATAAAGCTTGCAGGAAGTGGCACAGTATTCAAAATGAACCTGTTGCCGAGGTTTCAAAGGGCCAGTCCCTCCACCTCTCTTGATACAATGAGTAAACGAATGAATTTTATTGATTTTTGTGTTTCTTTGATAATTCAAAATCTTACACCTTGAATAATGAAGTGTCAACTAAATGAAATATAGTTTAAATTTTCAGTTTTCTTAAATAAAAAAACCACTGCATAGGGCAGTGGTTTTTCTACTAGAAATTAAAGTTATCTGGATCTGGACCAACGCGACGATCTTCATTTAAAGCTTGAATTGCTTTCATATCATCAGCACTTAATTCAAAGTCGAAGATGTTTGCATTTTCAATAATGCGATGTTCTTTAATTGATTTGGGAATTGTTACAACTTCGTTTTGTAAATCCCAGCGTAAAATAATTTGCGCAGTTGATTTATTATATTTTGTCGCAATTTCTTGTAACGTTGGATTATCTAGTAGTTGTCCTTGCATTAATGGTGACCAAGCTTCAAGCTGAATATTATGTTCTTTACAGAATGCATGTAACTCTTCTTGTGCTAAACGTGGGTGGTATTCCACTTGGTTGACCATTGGCTTAATTTCAGCAATTTCAAATACGTCTTGTAAGTGGTGAATGTGGAAATTACTCACACCGATAGCGCGAACACGGCCATCTTTATAAAGTTTTTCTAATGCTTTCCATGATTCGGTATATTTCCCTTTTACAGGCCAATGTACTAAATATAAATCTAAATATTCTAGACCTAATTTCTCTAATGTAGTTTCAAATGCTTGAAGTGTTGTTTCATATCCTTGATCGCTATTCCATACTTTTGAGGTAATAAATAATTCTTCGCGTGAAACACCGGATTCACGAATCGCTTGTCCAACGCCTTCTTCATTTTGATAGATTGCTGCAGTATCGATGCTGCGGTAGCCATTTTTAATTGCTGCTTTTACAGAATCAATTACTTCTGAACCATCTTCTACTTTAAAAACACCTAAACCAAACCAAGGCATTTTTACACCGTTATGTAATGTTGTATAGTCTTTTAAACTTGTTAAAATCATATTATTTCCCCCTAGCTTTTTTGTTTGTTGCTTCTACTGCTTTTTGAATTGCCTCTGAAAAATTATATTCGTATAAAGTTTTGAGACCCTCAGCTGTGGAACCACCTGGCGTTGTTACTTGTTCGCGGAGGTTAGCTGGATTTTGCATTTGTTCGAGCATAGAAGCAGAGCCAGAAATCATTTGAATGACAAGATGTTTTGCGGTTTCTTCATCGACTCCATAACTTTTTGTTGTTTCAATTAAGCTTTCAGCAAAGTAATAAAGGAAGGCTGGTGCACTTCCAGTAACTGCAGTAAGCTGATGAACTTCTTCCTCAGTACAAAGTTGCGAAGTACCAATACCTTTTAAAAGCAGTTGCAGGGTTTCTTGATGCATCTCATTTACTGATTGTCCCATTGTATATAAGGAGATAGATTTTCCAATTTCAGCAGCTGTATTAGGCATAATCCAAGCAACAGGCGTGCCCTTTGGGAGTCTAGCTTCTAAATAAGATGGTCCAATGCCAGCTGCGACTGTTACGACTAGTTGATTTGATATTAACGGAGATAGCTCAGCTAATAACTCTTCATGAGCAGAAGGTGGCATTGCTAAAACAACCGTATCAACAGATGTAACATGCTGTTTCCAATCTGTTGCAGTAGACACATTATATCGATGTTGTAACTGTTTTAGCTTTTCTACGTTGCTTCGATTAGAGACGATAATTTCTTCGATGTACTCTTTGCTTGTTTTAAGTAATCCGGAAAATATAGCTTCTGCCATACGACCGGCACCAATAAATAAAATTCGATGTTTAGTTAGCATATTCTTTATTCCTTTCTAGTGGAAATATGTTATAAAAAACGATACCATTTTTAAGAGAATTTTGTAAAAAGAAAAGACTTCCCGTAGGTGGAATGGATAATGAAAATCAGGAAATTCATGGTAAATGTAAGGGCTATTCCTTATACTGATGATAGGGAATTTATTATACATCTGGGGAGAGATGATCATGATTAGAAGTCCGCTATTTTTAGTTGTTTCTAGTATCATTTGCGTATTGGTTGGATTTTATATTCAATCGAGTTATATTGAAATTTTTGCATCGGTTATGGGGATTATTAATGTTTGGTTATTAGCGAGGGAAAAGGTATCTAATTTTTTGTTTGGCATGATTACGGTTGCGGTATTTCTGTATATTTTCATTACACAAGGTTTATATGCAATGGCAGTATTAGCAGCCTTTCAATTTATATTTAATATATATGGTTGGTATCATTGGATTGCACGTAGTGGGGGGGAAGAGGTAAAAGCAACAGTTCGTTTAAATATAAAAGGATGGACGATTTATATAATCTTCATGTTATTTGCTTGGGTTGGTTGGGGCTATTATCAAATCCGTTATTTAGAATCAACAAGTCCATATTTAGACGCTTTAAATGCTGTACTAGGATTAGTAGCTCAATTTATGTTAAGTCGAAAAATTTTAGAGAACTGGTATTTATGGATTTTGTATAACGTGATTAGCATTGTGATTTATATTTCCACAGGTTTATACGTCATGCTAATATTAACTGTTATTAATCTCTTTATATGTGTAGCTGGTTTGCTAGAGTGGAAGAGCAATTATAGGGGGCAAGAACATACAAATAATTATATCTAGAAAATAATTAGAATTGAAAAACCCCTGAAGCATATATGCTTCAGGGGTTTACTAATAGAATATAAGATTATGCTTTTGTCATACCAAGTAATACAGCGCCGCCGATAATTAAAACACTACCTAGTGCAATAAAGATCAATTGACGTTTTGTTTTCTTTTCACCTAAGAATACAATCGCACCGAATGTTGAGATAACGATTCCAGTTTGAGATAATGGGAAGCTTGTTGCTACTCCAACACGTGGTAATGAAAGAAGTAAGAATAAGTTTCCAGTTCCCCATAGTAAACCAGACAAAGCATTACGGATTGCATATTTGTTAAACGGTTTATGTTTAGACGTCAGTACAACCGCGCCAACAAACATACCAACTGCTTGTGGTAAAATAGCAGACCAACCATCAATATTATACCAACGAATAATAATTACATATACAAGATAGCCGAAAGTAGAAACAATTAAAGTAAGAAGTCCTTTTTTCAATTGTCCAGGTGGCTGAGCATTTTCTTTATCATCTAATGATGTGAATACAACACCAACTACAATTAATAGGATTGCAATCGTTCCCAGAATGATCGTTGTAGTAGTAGTCCACTCACGGAAAGCGATAACCCCAAAGATAGAAGTTGCAACAAGTTGCATACCAGTAGAAATCGTTACAGTAGTTGAAACACCTAGTTTTTCAACTGTTTTTAATTGGTTTACTTGTCCTAAAGCCCAGAATAAACCTGAAATAAAACCAACAATTAAGATTGTCATTGTTAAAGCTGGTTGAGTAAATACATACATAATTGTTGCGAAGAATAGAGCACCGATTGTCATACCTACCGTTTGGCTATATGCACCACCGCCCATTTTTACGCTTACTAATAAGATGTTTCCCCATGCAATTGCAGGAAGAAGCGCTAATAAAATGTCCATTACAAGACTCCCTTCGGTTTGCTATACCAATATAGTTACATATCGTTCTAACGATCGGTAATGCCCCACTAATAGAGTAGAAGATTACCGATCGCTAAAACAGGATGAAGAATTCACAATATAAATGCGTTTTCATTTCTTCATTTTTTGAAACACCTCCATATAATAACAGGAAATTGCCTATTTTAGAAAGTGAATTCAAATAAAATGTATATTTAAATAAGAGGTAAAATTCAGTTATTTACCATTGGTATATTTTATTTCCTAAGAAATAAAGAAGCAGCTTCGACAAAAGCTGCTTTAAGAGTTAGTGATTCTTTTATTAATAAGTTGAATACATAGTAGAAATACGAGTGACATACCGATAGTAATAACTACAAGTGTCCAGGCGAGTTGCATATTACTTGCATCAATAGCCATGTAAATTGCAGTTGGGATTGTCTGTGTTTTACCAGGAATGTTCCCGGCAAACATGAGTGTAGCACCAAACTCACCGAGCGCGCGGACAAAGCTCAAAATCATCCCGCTTAGTAAGGCAGGAAATGCGAGTGGAAGTGTAACGTGCAGAAAAACTTGATATTCACTTGCGCCAAGGTCACGAGCACTTTCTTCAATTTGTACATTTGCGATAGAAAATCCCGTTTTCGCTGATTGGTACATAAGCGGAAATGCAACAACTGTAGAAGCGATAATCGCAGCAGTAGATGTGAACATAATAGACTGCTGAAATAATGATTCAACCCACTTTCCGATCGGGCTGTTGTTTCCAAAGATGATAATGAGAAAGAAGCCGATAACAGTTGGTGGAAGTACCATTGGTAATAAAAATATGGTTTCTAATAGTACTTTATATCGCCATGAGGAGCGAGCTAGTGCTCGCCCGACAATTGTCCCTAAAATTGTAACGAGAATAGTGGCGCACGCAGCTACTCTTAAAGATAGAAAGACAGGCGATAAAATAGCATCAATGCTCATAGTAATTACGACAGAACTGTAAATCCATATTTCTTAAAGATAGATTGTGCATCTTTTGACTGCAAATACTCATAAAATGAAGTCGCCTCTTTCTTATGTTTAGATTCCTTTATAACACCTAAAGGATAGTGGATTGGCTCATGAGAAGTAGCTGCTGCTGTCTCACCAATCTTTACTTTATTCGAAATGAGAGCATCTGTTTTGTATACGATGCCAGCATCGACATTCCCTGTTTCTACATATGTTAACACTTGGCGAACATCTTTTGTAAATACGACTTTATTTTGAACATCATTCCAAAGGTTTTCGTGTGTTAGAGAAGCCTTTGCATATTTGCCAGCAGGTACAGATTCAGGTGTACCAAGTGCAATTTTTTTGATTTTCTCATCTTTTAAATCTTGAAATTTTGTAAGTGAACTATCTTTAGGGATGACTAGAACTAGTTCATTTCCAAGAAGATTTTTCCCTTCTTTTTCACTAATAAATCCTTTTTTTACAAGGGTTTGGAATTTATCTTCTGCTGCAGAGAAGAATAAATCAGCAGGTGCACCTTGTTCAATTTGTTGTTGAAGTGCTCCAGAAGCACCGAAGTTAAAAGAAAGTTTGATATTTGGCTCTTTTTCTTTATATTGTTTTTCGATTTCTTTTAATGCATCTTGTAAGCTTGCAGCAGCTGAGATAGTCAGTTCAACTGTTTTATCCTCTTTAGCAGCTGACTTTGTATGCTTTTCCCCACTTGTACAAGCAGCACTAAATATAAGAAGGAAAGAAAGTATAAGTGCCCCGATGGAACGTAATGTAAATTTATTCATAAAAAAATCCCCTTTCGTTTTGATACATCTAATTATAACTAATTATATCTAAATATAACTAGTTATAATTGAATGTAATTTGAACATATATCTATTTTTAAAAAATAGGAGAAATATTCTTTTCTTTGTTACAATGAAAGGAGAAAGTGAGGAATCGTCTATGGATCATCATTCCTACACAACGGAAGAAGTAGCAAAGCGATTAAAAGTATCAAAATTAACTGTATACGACTTAATTAAAAAAGGAGAACTTCCTTCTTATAGAGTTGGTAGACAGATGCGCATTGATGCAACAGATTTAGATCAATATATAAAACAAATGAAAACAGGAAAGGTACAAGTTACTCCTGTAAAAAACGATGGTAGTAGTATCTTGAACACGTGTATTATTAGTGGTCAAGAACTAACGTTAGATATGTTAGCTAAACGTATAGAAAATCGTTTGCCAAGTTCTAATGTTTTAAGGGCGTATCAAGGTAGCTTAACGAGTTTAGTGAAAATGTATCAAGGAGAAGGAAGTATCGTTAGTTTGCATTTGTTTGATGGTGAAACTGGTACATATAATGTTCCTTACGTAAAACGTATTTTAGTTGGACAACCATGTACTATGATTAATTTATTAGCAAGGAACGTTGGGTTTTATGTGCAAAAGG
Source organism: Bacillus cereus group sp. BceL291 (assembly GCF_051776705.1). Lineage (NCBI taxonomy): Bacteria > Bacillati > Bacillota > Bacilli > Caryophanales > Bacillaceae > Bacillus > Bacillus cereus group sp. BceL291. The sequence goes on from NZ_JBPWAP010000045.1 coordinate 37,073, forward strand.
GAAATCCTAAAAATATAAAAACATGGGCCGATTTATCTCAATCATCTATACGATTTGTAAATCGAGAAAAAGGTTCTGGTATTAGGGTGTTAGTCGATGAACAATTGCGCATTCAAAAGTTAAATAAAGAACGTATTAGTGGATATGAATGGGAAGAATCGAATCATCTTGGTGTTGCCACGCAAGTTGCAAATGGAAAAGCTGATGTAGGAGTAGGTTCAGAAAAGTTTTCGCAAATTGTAAATGTGGACTTTATTCCAATCATGAAAGAACAGTATGATTTAGTAATTTTGAAGAATAAAGAAAATGAAGAGTTGATTGAAGTTGTGAAAGACATTCTGCAATCGGAAGAATTTCATAATGAATTAAATGCGATTGGCGGATATGATATTACGAAAACAGGTCAAATTGTATATGAAACAAACTAAAAAGCTGCTTGTCTATAAGACGAGCAGCTTTTTCTATATATAAAGGGGGTTGGGGAAACAAAGTGTTAAACAAGACCTTGAGCAAGTGTATAAATGAAAGCCGTAAGAAGAGTGGCTCCACTTGCAAGTCCGATAAAGTCTGATTTGTTGAAAGTAATGTTGTTCATTATAAACTCTCCTTATTTGTTTAATGTAGTTGCAACAGCTTTTGCATCGACAAGTGCGGATAGCACCATGCTCATTGTATTTAAAAATTTATTTGATTTCATATTGTTCATCATGCGTATCCGCTCCTTTTCGAATTGTTGTTGCCCTGCTTATGTCTTAATTATAGGAAATATGGCTACTTGCAACTATCGAATTAGCTTACGAAAGACTTACACTTTTGTAAGAAAAAAAGACATTCATGTAAGAATGTCTTTCACAGCATATTGATATGATGATGGTCTTCAATTGTTTTTAAAAAACTACGCATTGAATTCGTCATATAGCTATCTTTACGGCGTATGAAAACCGTTGAAATACTGCCGTATTTTTCAGGGATTGCATGACAATGTACCTTACCTGCTTTAGAAAGATGATGGACAGCAGACTGTGGTACGAGTGTAATTCCGAGGCCGAGTGCAACGCTGTTTAATATTGTCTCTAATATATTGAATTCCATAATTCTTTTTGGTAGCAAACCTTCATCTTTAAGCCAACGTTCTAGTTTGGAGCGGTATCCACATCCTTGGTTAAAAACGAGTAGAGGAGTTGTTGTAAATTCTTCTATATGAAAGGCTTTATTTTGTGTTATAAGCATTAATTTCTCTGTACTAACATCGTATTGTTCGATTAGTGGATGTTTAATAGGACCTGATATAAAGGCGCCATCCAATTGATGATCAAGTACTTCTCTAATTAATTCTTCTGTTAGACCCGCTTGTAATGATAAATCGACATTTGGATAGCTTTTATAGTAAGAAGATAAAATGGTAGGCAGTGTACTTACTGTTTCGACTGTACCGATTTTCAATATACCGGAGGGTGTTTCGCTATCTAAAAATACTTGTTTTAGTTCGTCGACATCTTGCAAAATTTTACTAACATAAACGAGCATTTTTCTTCCTTCAGCTGTTAAAGTCATTCCTCGTTTATGGCGGTAAAAGAGTGGGGTTTTTAATTCGTTTTCTAGTTGTTTAATACGTGTAGTTACATTTGATTGTACATAATTTAATTCCTTTGCTGCGCTACTTACACTACCCTGATCGGCAACGCTTTTAAAGATTTGTAAGTCTCGTAATTCCATTTTGTAATCCCCCTTGATGTTAACTATCATTATAAATGATAGTTAACATCATTTTGAATCATTTTACGTGATATATTTTTTCTTTTACAATTCTCTTTGTGCAAATAGAAAGAAACGGGGGATTGCGGTGAGAAGAGGTCAAATGATAATAGGGGCTGTAGCGTGTTTAATTGCGAGTATGTCATGGGGAGCGATGTTTCCAGTTGCTGATCATGCGCTAGAATACATAGATCCATTTTATTTTTCGCTTATTCGCTATGGAGCAGTGGCGATAATGCTGATTGTATTGTTGTTAGTGAAAGAAGGAAAACAGGCATTTCGTTTAGAGGGAAGAGGAAAGTTACTCGTCTTTTTTGGAACGATGGCATTTACAGTATATAATGTCCTCATATTTTTAGGGCAAATGTTGATGGGTAAGTCGGGTGTAATGGTAGCTTCCATTATGGAAGCACTTATGCCGATGATTTCTATTTGTATTTTATGGGGATATAAGCATATAAAACCGAAGAAGTATATGATAACGAGTATGGTTATTGCTTTTGTAGGAGCTGTGTTTGTTATTACAAAAGGTGACATGAGTTTCTTTGTAACATTGAAAGATAATATGTTCCCATTAGCATTTATATTTATTGGTGTTATAGGCTGGGTTATTTATACGATGGGTGGTCAAACGTGTAGTGATTGGTCAACATTACGTTATTCTACGTTGACGTGTGTATTCGGTACGACTGTTACAGGAATTATAACGGTAATTATTACGTGGCTTGGATATGTTTCAGTTCCTAGTATAGGAACGATTTCTATTGTAAAATATGATTTGTTATTTATGATGACATTGCCAGGTATTGTAGCGCTACTTGCTTGGAACTACGGTGTGAAAATTTTATCATCCATTAATGGGATTTTATTTATTAATTTTGTACCAATTACGACTTTAGCTATTATGATGATGCAAGGGTATCAAATCACAATGTTTGATATTATAGGGACTGTACTTGTTATTGCAGCACTTATTCGCAATAACGTTTGCCAGAGAAAAGAAGAAAATATAAATAATAGAGTTTTACAAGAAGAACAATTACGTCAAGCTGTTTAATAGGCAAATGGAGGATTTCACATGTTAGAAAGTTTATTGTTTTTCTTCGCCGTCGGAGTTGCCTGTGAGCTTGCAGCAATTAATCGAAATGGTCGTAAAAAGATAAAACAACAAGCTGAGCTGATACAGCTTTTAAAAGAGTTGAAAGAAAGAAAAAATTAAAAAGACGACCGGGCATAGACGGTCGTCTTTTTCTATATAAAGGGGAAAGGGGACACAAAGTTATACAAGCGTAGCAGCGTAAATAAAAGCAGTAAGAAGAAGAGAGCCGCTAGCTAATCCTAAAAAGTCTAATTTGTTAAAAGTGATGTTATTCATAATACATTCTCCTTACTTGTTTAATGTAGAAGAAACAGCTTTTGCATCGAAAAGAGCCGATAATACCATGCCCATTGTATGTAAGAAATTGTTCGTTTTCATTTTGTTCATCATATTAATCGACTCCTTTTCGAATAATTGTTGCCCTGTTTCTGACTTAATTGTATGAAATATAGTAAGAAGTAACTATCGAATTAGCTTACAAGAAAATTACACTTTTGTAAGAATTGAAATTTAACAATTCATACTTATTTTTATTACCAACTCCTAAAACTTAGTGTTATAATTGTTGTAAGAATATGATTATACTTCGGATGTTTAGAAAGGAACGAAATAAATGTATAAACCAATTACATTTTTGTTGAAATATATATTTAAAACAGCTGGGAAAGTAGAAGTGCAAGGAAGAGAAAAGCTACCAGAAGGTGGTCCGTATGTTGTTGCGTGTACACATACAAGTTTTATGGATGTATTAATGTTAGCTACAGGGATGTACCCAACTCAAATTCATTACATGGCAAAAAAAGAATTATTTGAAGGGAAATTCAAAAATTGGTTCTTTAAAAATGTAAATGCATTCCCTGTAGATCGCGCGAATCCGGGACCGAGTACACTTAAAATTCCATCACGTTTATTAAAAGAAGGAAAGGTAGTAGGGATTTTTCCGAGTGGAACGAGATCAGCGGAAGATGTTTCATTAAAAGCGGGTGCTGTGACAATTGCGATGCGTTCTAATGTACCTTTAGTGCCGGCAGCTTATGTTGGTCCATCAAGTGTAAAAGAATTAATAAAGGGGAAAAAGGCAAAATTGATTTTTGGAGATCCGATTCAAATTGAGGCTGGAGAACAAATAGATCGAAAAACCGCTATGAAAATGATGACAGATCAATTAAATGAGAAGTTTGAGGAGTTAAAAGAAGCTTTGCAATCAAATCAAAAATAAGAAAAGACGACCGGGCATAGACGGTCGTCTTTTCTATTACTATTTATAATAAAGGGGAAAGGGGACACAAAGTTATACAAGCGTAGCGGCGTAAATAAAAGCAGTAAGAAGAAGCGAGCCACTAGCTAGTCCTAAAAAATCTAATTTGTTAAAAGTGATGTTATTCATAATATATTCTCCTTACTTGTTTAATGTAGAAGCAACAGCTTTTGCGTCGATAAGAGCGGAAAATACCATGCCCATTGTATGCAAGAAATTGTTCGTTTTCATTTTGTTCATCATATTAATCCGCTCCTTTTCGAATAGTTGTTACCTTGTTTCTGACTTAATTGTATGAAATGTTGCGGAAAGTCACTATCGAATTAGCTTACAGAAAAATTACACTTTTGTAAGAGAAACAAATGAAGGTGTAATGATAAGAAGATTTTACATATGTTCATGAGATTCATTAACTTAAAGATAGAGGTGAGTGCATGGCTAATATTAAAGATATCGCAAAGATGGCGGGAGTTTCAGTTACGACTGTTTCGAGAGTGTTGAATGATCACCCATATGTAAGTGAAGAAAAAAGGAAAGCGGTTATAGAGATAGTTGAGAAATTGAATTACTCGCAAAACGCAAATGCTGTTCATTTATCAAAAGGAAAGACGAATATTGTTGGTGTGATTTTACCGTATATTAATCATCCGTGTTTTGATGCGATGGTGAGCGGAATGATGGAGATTGCGTTAACTCATAATTACAGAGTGTTACTTTGCCAAACGAATTATAATAAAAAAGAAGAAATGAAAAGTTTACATATGTTAAAAACAAAACAATTGGATGGTCTTATTATTTGTTCACGTGCAAATGATTGGGAAACGATAGAACCGTATGCTTCTTACGGCACAATAATTGCTTGTGAAGATAATGATATTTCAAACATCTCAAGTGTATATACGAATCATTCAGCGGCCTTTCAATTAGGAATGGATTATTTGATTGAGAAAGGTTATAAAAAAATTGGCTATTGTACAGGAAGAAAATTAGGGCCGAGTAGTCAAAAGCGTTTTGATGTTTATAAACAGCAATTGCAATCTATAGATGAAGAGGTTAACGAAGAATGGATTTTTACAGAATGTTTTACACTAGAAGATGGTGTAAAAGTGGCTCATAAGTTAAAAGAGATGCAGGATCTTCCTGGAGCATTAATAGTAGCAGGTGATGAAGTTGCGATTGGGGTTATGACAGAGGTTGAAAAATTAGGGATTCAAGTTCCTGAGGATTTAGCGATTATTGGCTTTGATAATCAACCTATCTCGCAAGTGTTACAATTGACAACTATTGATCAAAATTTAAAGGAGATAGGGAAAACTGCTTTTGAAATGTTGCATAGAAAAGTGAATGACGAGAGTTCTAAACAAGAAAAGCTGGAAATTCCATACGAACTTGTGGAACGCTCTACAGTTTAATCTTAATCCGTTATGTGTATAATCGCATAACGGATTATTTTTTTGAAATATCTTTGACAGGAAACGCGTTTCATACTTTATAAAGGAGTTAAACCGGTCTGTAATATCCATGGATTCTTTTCAAGTGTTAAAGCAGTGAATAGAATTTGGAGGAATATGCATGAATGAACTTTTATCGAGTATGAAAAAGTATGTAGAAGATGATGAAAAGATTTTGGTTTTTGTGGTAGGGATCTTTGAGAAGGATAATTTCATGTTATGTTATCAACATGGAATTTTTGTTGCCACTACTAGACGCCTCCTGTTTTACGGGAAATTTCCTTACTATCCTTCAACATTTAAAGAGTACTCATATTTGCATATAGATAGCATAGATTTTCATCCGTACTTTGAGTTTACTTGTAATCATGAAACCATTCGCGCTAAGTATATTCAGAAAGGGAATGTGGAGCAATTTGTCCGTGCAGTTAGAGCAAATATGAATAATTAATCAACCCTCTGTTTAAACATAATATTTCAATTTTTAAGAGGGAAAATGCGGAATAAAAACCACTTCTAAACCTCTAGGAGATAGTGATACAATGTCAAATGGGGGGAGGGTATGAACTATGGTTAATCAACGTATAAAGGAAATAACACTAATTACAATTGGTTCATTATTATTCGCAATTGGTATTAATTACTTTGCAATTCCAAACCGTTTATCGGAAGGTGGAATTATTGGTTTAACGGTTGTTACGTACTACTTATTTGATTGGTCACCAGGGATTGTGAATTTTGCTATAAATGCAATTTTACTAGCTATTGGTTATAAATTTTTTGATAAGAAAACAATGATTTATACAATTTTAGGGATTGTAGAAACATCTTTGTTTTTATACGTTACAGAACATATTGAGTATCATGTAAATAGTGATACATTATTAGCAGCTTTATTTGCTGGTTTATTTGTGGGTATTGGATTAGGCTGTATGTTCAAAGCCGGAGGTACATCGGGAGGGTCAGCAATCTTAGCTCGGTTAGCAAATCAATATTTAGGTTGGAGCGTAGGTAAAGGCGTACTAATTATTGATATTGTTGTAATTGCTGGTTCTGTATTTATAATAGGGCAAGAAAAGGCAATGTATACACTTGTAGCTGTGTTCATCGGAGCGAAGGTGATTGATTTCATTGTAGAAGGAATGGATACAAAAACGGCTGTTACGATTATTTCGAATCAACCAGATTTAATTCGTGAAGCTATTACGAAAAATATGACACGCGGTGTTACTGTATTAGAAGGGCGCGGCGGATATACTGGTAAAAATAAAGAAGTTTTATATGTTGTTATTAATAAACAAGAGCTTGTTAAGTTAAAACAAGTTATTAGCCGGGTAGATGAAGATGCTTTCGTTGTTATACATGATGTACGTGATGTACTTGGCGGTGGCTTTAAAGCAAGCTAAAAGGTGAACGAGTAAATTCGTTCACCTTTTTTAATTCTTACAAAAATGTAAGTGTAATGTAATGAGATTCAATAGTAGATTTTATTCCCCCTTTTTAAAATGGATGTATATATATCCTGCAGAGGAGGAATGTTTATTATGAAGAAAAAAATGATCACTACTATAATAGCGATGATAGTGATAGTAGTAATGTTACTGCCTACGAAACTTGGACCGGTTATCGATAAATATAATCCATTTTATAAGACGAAAGAATACTATACGGTTGTGAATACAATTGGTCAGCATATTGGTGATGAGTGGTATGAATATGAATTTATTGCATTCGATGAACGTGGTAGAGAGCAGAAAATAAAGAAAACGGTTAAGCATATGTTAAAGAGAGATGAAGCATTAAAGGTTTTTGCAAAAGGACGTTACGGTGAATCGATTGAAGAGATTGAGGTTGCAAATATTCCTATAAATGCGAAGAGTAAACTTTTAACGATGAGATAGTGAAATATACCCCCAGCTATTTTTTGTCGAAAATAAAAATACTAGGTAAGGGTATTTTAGGGGTTAGCAAAAAAGCCTTAGTCCATATGAAGTGACCCCCGAAAGTTAGACAGGTCGTTTCATTAGGCAGCCTCTAGGGTATGAGCCCGGTATTGTACTGGGCTCATACCCTTTAATTTTGCCTTAATTCTTTTAT
>NZ_JBPWAP010000046.1:0-44578 GCF_051776705.1 Bacillus cereus group sp. BceL291
ATAAAAGAATTAAGGCAAAATTAAAGGGTATGAGCCCAGTACAATACCGGGCTCATACCCTAGAGGCTGCCTAATGAAACGACCTGTCTAACTTTCGGGGGTCACTTCAAATGAATAGAGGACTTTTTCCAAGTATATTCTATTTTAAAGTTCTTACTTATCTTTTACTTTAAAAGATATTGCTGTAACTTCTTTATTAACAGTTCCATCCCGTTTGGACTTACAATAATCTTCCCATTCGCTAACGAAATATTGCTGTCTGAAATATCTCCTGTAAGTGCACAAGCTCTGGGAGATTGATATTTTCGTAAAATAATCTGATCCTCTTCTATAAACATTTCAAGAGAATCTTTTTCTACAATTCCTAAACTCCGTCTTATTTCCATTGGAATAACAATACGCCCCATACTATCTGCTTTACGAGTAATTCCTCTTGATTTCATAAAATGCCACCCTTTATATTTATCTAATATTACGGTATTCATTTTAGCAATAAACAACAATTAGGAATAGTTCGTATTACAGTACTTTTTTTAGAAATAAATAACAATTAGGAATAGTTTATGTTAAAATTCTTTCTTGTTTATTCTTGATTTTTAATATATTTTTCCTTGATCATTTTTATATATTGTTTTCTTTCAGTTAGTTCAAATATAAATAATGCTTTTTTTATGTCTGTTAAACCAACTTCATTAGAGTGCTGAACTTTCAATAAAATTGCACCTTTTTCAAAAAACAATTCACCTAATAAGTATAAAGTATTCATATTTATGGCTAATTTTATACCTATTTCACTATACTTTATTGCTTCTTCATATTGATTTGCAAGGTGTAAACATTTTGTTAACGTATGAATGAGTCTTAATTTGATTTCTTTTTCTCTAGGAAATTCTATCTTATTAAAATTAATTAAACTTTGTTTTAATATATTTATACTTTTCTCATACTCTTCATTTTCTGCATGTATTATAGCAATTGAATTCATTATGCTTATTTCTTTTTCTGATAAAAAGTTAGTACTACTTAAGGTTTGTTTTAGTGCTCTATTTAAAATGTCAAAAGCATTACTTGTTGCTCCATTTACATAATATATAGCAATCGCTTCATGCCATAATAAAAATTGTTTATCCTCTTTCAATTGGAAATTATTATCATTTTTCTCTTTTTTTACTATTTCATAAAGCTCATTATATTGTTTTTGTTTTACACAATCTCTCATTACACATTTTACATTTTCAATATATTTTATTTTTTTATTTTTGGTTAGTGCGAATATATAATTTGGATCAATACCAAGTCTTTCAGATAATTGATACAACAATATGCTAGATGGATAAATAATACCTTTTTCTATCTTACTAATTTGACTTTGTGAACATATTCCATGACATAATTCAGATTGTGACATGTTTTTTTCTTTCTAAGTTCTTTAATAATAATACCAAGATTGTAGAATTCCATCTTTCCTCCCTCAAATGTAACACTTTATGAGTATAAGAATATTTTCCAACTTTTAATGTAATGTAAAATTGATATAGTTACAATTACTAATTATATGGATTTATAGTTTCTTTTACAAACTTGTATCACAATACGAGAAATTATTAAAATATGGTTCACTAATAATCAATGTGCGTTTTATTCACCCCCACTGATTATTAGTCCACCCCAGGCAGGCTTTTACAGGGAGTCCGACTTCTTTGCCACATCTAAATTTTGAGGTCGGAGTCTTACTACCCGCAAATAGCCGGATTAAAATAAATATGATTTTTCACCTTTATTTCTTTTAATAGTTTCTTTTGATTTTTATATAAATAATTTCGAAGGAGCGTATTTTATGAAAAGAATGTTGACCGAAAGAGAGTTAGAAGTGGCTATTTATGTAGCAAAAGGATACACAGATGCAGAAATTTCAAAAAAAATATATGTTACCCCTCGAAGAATTTCAACGATAATTAATCATATTAAAGAAAAATGGCATATTAATTCTAGAGTGGAATTAGGTATTTTAGTTTATCATTATGGTTTTATAGATGCACCCTTATTTTCAAATAAAAAAATTCAGCTATGTAAAAAGGTTGTACAATAGATAGCTGAATATAACGAGTTTAAATTGCAAATAAAAATAGAAGAGCAGACAAACTTTTATTATTTGGTTTACTCCATCACTTTTTAAATTTCAGACATTAATATAAAAAGGTTAGAGAATTAACTTCTCTAACCTTTTTATATACACTATTAGGTTTCAAACAGTAAAGATGCCCTAATGCTACCATTGATCCTGTTCCCTATTCAACCTTGTATAAACAAAAAAAATCAGATATTACCACTATTCAAAACCAGTTACAATTCTCTCTTTCATTTTCTGTATTACTTCACTGCTCGATACTTTTTGACCAGCAGGAAGTTTTAATATGGCAGCGGCACCTTTACTAAGGTATATTTCTTGATCATTATTTTGATTTACTACCAATATTCCTTGCCCTTCAAATTCGAAATAACTAATATCTTTTGTTTCATTTGTATTATTTTTTATTGCTTTATATAATCCATATAAATCTTTACTTCTATTTTCTCCGCCCGTTCGAATCGGTTCAGTATCATTCGCAACAATTAGTCCTTCTGGCTGCTCACCCTTCATAATAAACCACAGCTTTTCATTTGTTGGTAATAGTAAATTCTTAAATTCAGAGCTATTTAAAATTTGCTGTGCTGGAATTGTTTCATAGATTGGTAACGAAAATGGAGATGTTGTTATTTTTTCAAAACTTAAATTTTCAGAAGAACTTCCCTTACTATATTGATAATCTTTTAATGCGATCGATTGTACTGATTCACTTTTATTTTTTGATGCATAACTAATTTTACTAGCGAAAATAATAACGGTCATTAAGCACATGCACAGTATCACAAGCTTAAGTAGTTTTCCCATTTATGAACCCCCGCTTTTAATATTATTAGTTTGCATGGATATTATAAACAGTTTCACTCCACCAAAAATTATTATTGTTATGGAACGTACTGAAATTATGATTATAATGATCACCATACCAAGGGTCCATGTATGTTATATAATCTGTTCCATTTGTCCCTTTATAAAATCCATCAAGTACTAGAAAGTGTCCGATGTTAGCTCCATTTTGCCACATAATGAGTGCAATCATCGGCTGATTACTATTAATTTGACTTTTGAACCAATCATAAGATTTTGCTCCAGAACTTATAGCTGAGCTAACACCATATCCCGATAATCCATATTGTATTTCACGTGAAGTTGCAGGATTATTATATGATCCACCCTTAACATACCTAACGTACTGATCTTGTGAAGGAGTTTTCCCAAAATAATTTAAAACTGAAACCGAAGTGCCTGCCCAACACCAATTTGATCTTTCTTGTAATATGTTAGGTACAGATAATTTACGGTCTGTTGGTGTACTTGGGGGATTTCCATTAATATACGCTGACGTTACATATACTTTTTTTCCATCTTTAAAATAATAAAACCAACGATTATCTAAATTTCCTGTCCAGTAATCTTTAACCGCTTCACCATACTCCCATCCTTTAAAAGATACTTTTGTATTTCCGGGAATCACATCTACAATATTTGCATTTAAACTTTTTGCCTCTCTAACATTTACATTCAATGGAGCTGTTGTTCCTGAAAATTCAACTTCTTCTGCTATTATTTTCTGAACACCAATAAAACTAAATGTGAAAAACAATAAAAACATACAAACAATAAAATGATTTCTTCCCTTCATTTCTCCACCCCTTCATCAGTACTAAAAAACATCAACAATTCATCCTTATTAATTGTTCAAGCTTAATATTACATACTAACGAAAAATGACTTCTCATAAAGTGAAACTTTAATCAGTAGTGGTTTTATTCATCCCCCACTGATTATTAGTTGAACCAATCGGGCTGCCCGGCAAATAGTGGGATAAATTCCAATACAAAAAAGGAGCCTATAAATTTTTATAGACTCCTTTTTATTTCGTCGTTATTGCTTAGCTAATTCTTTCGTACCCTTCATTACATCAATGAAGAATCCCCAGTTATTCACTACAGAAGAGATACTGATATGTTCATCTGGAGTGTGGACGTTGAAAATGTCTGGTCCGAATGAAATTGCATCTAATTCAGGCATCTTTTGAACGAATGCGCTACACTCAATCCCCGCATGTACAGCGAAGATTTCAATTTCTTTATTGTATTTTTCTTGATGTACTTTTTCAAATAAATTACGAATTTGTGAGTTTGGATTGTATGGCCATTCTGGATACTCTGACTCTATTTCAAATGTAGCACCAACTAATTCAGCAATATATTTGATTTCTTCTGCAACATGTTGTTTTAAACTACTTACAGAACTTCGCACTTCGTTACGTAATTTAATTTCATCTTGCAACGTTTCAATAACGCCTAAATTTGTTGAACTTTCTACAAGACCTTTAATATCCATGCTCATACTTTGAATGCCATTTGGAATTAAGAATAATGATGAAATAAGCTGCTTTTGTGTCTCTTTAGCAAATACTTTTTCAACTTTTTCATCCAATTTTGTCAGTGTAACATGAACATCTGGATCAACAGCACGCATTTCTTCTTGTAATACACGTGTCCATGATTCTAGTTTTTCTTCTACTTGTCCTACATCTTCTGTACGAATTAAAATTGTAGCTACACTTTCACGCGGAATTGCATTCGTTTTTAATCCGCCGTGAACTTCACTTATGTAAAACTCCGTATGTACTGATAAATCACGTAATACTCGTCCTAATACTTTGTTCGCATTACCGCGTTGTTTATCAATTTCCATACCAGAATGGCCGCCTTTTAGACCACCAACATATATACGGTATGCATCCATATTCGCTGGCGTTTCATCCCAAATTACTTGAATTGTTTCAACAGCTTTCGCACCACCTGCACTACTTACAAGTAATTTATGATCTTCTTCAGAATCAATATTTATAAATATCTTTCCTTCAAAATGATTTGGATCAATAGCAAAAGCTCCGCCCATTGTCGTTTCTTCTTCAGTAGTGATAACGACTTCAAGTGCTGGATGCGGAATTTCTTTTGAATCTAATAAAGCTAATGCATACGCAACTGCAATACCATTATCAGCACCTAAAGTTGTTTGATTTGCATATAACATGTCCCCAATGATTCGTAATTCAATTGGATCTTTTTCAAAATCATGTACTGTTGCTTGATTTTTTTCGCAAACCATATCCATATGACCTTGAATAATAATAGCTGGTACATTTTCATAACCAGCTGTTGCTTCTTTTTTAATAATGACATTTAATGCTTCATCTTGAATGACTTCTAAGTTACGCTCTTTTGCAAAGCCCACTAAATAATCACTAATTTCCTTTTCATTACCTGATCCTCTAGGAATCTTTGAAATTTCTGCAAAATGAAAAAATACAGGGTGCTTTGTTAATTGTTCTAAAGTAGAATACATTTTTCAAGCTCCTCTCAAAATGAAAAAATAATATGTAAGTCTCATATCATTATACCATGATTCATTATTTTATCTTTCTTTTAACTTTTATTGTTCATTTTATGTACAACACTCTTACAACATTGTAAGCGCGTTGTAATCTACATCGATTTTTCTCATTTAATAATAGTCGTATACTTTTTAAAGAAACACATTAAAGGAGATAAAGAAAATGAAAAAGTTTTTAGCAATTATTACACTATGTTTATTATTTTTTAGTTTTACTATTGGCTGTGAGAGAGCGTCACTAAATAGAATTGGTAAAGATGTATATTACATGCAGATAAAAGGCGAAGGAACTATCGAAAAAGTAGATCATAGAAACTTACGAAACTATACGCTGTCCGCATATGATGAAGATGGCGTCAAAAAACAAATTACATTTAGAAGTACAAAAAAAGAAAACAATCATAAATTAAATGAAGACGCGTTTTTACGCCTTTATGTAGATCAAGATGATAATAGCAACAATGAAATATCATCAATTGAAGTAAAGTCCTATGAAGAGATTCAGAAAACAGATTTACCTAAAAAAGTAAAAGATAAGTTTACTATTAAATAAAAAACAAAAGAAAATGCTCTATGCATTTTCTTTTGTTCTTTTCACCTGTATATATTTTGAACTACTATTATTCATCAGTTTCTCTAACCGATTTATATTCTCCGTTAATGCACCTTTCACAAGAGAGAAATCTGTATTGGATTCTTCTTTTTTTTCTTTAAAAAACGAAGACTTTTGTACATTGACTTCAGCCATCTCTTCTCCCCCTTTTCAAAAAGATACAACCTTTTATTTATATTATATAGCAAATGTAGAAAGAGTGTACACTTATGATTTTCTTTTTAATTCTTCTTCTAATTCTTCTACTTGCTGCAACGTATCCCCTTTTATTAAAGAGAAATCTGTTGTATCTTCGTTATCTTCTTTAAAAAAATCATTGTCATAATCTTTTACCACTACAATCACCTCTACATGCTAGTGTAGGAATGATTGTCCAATTTTATTCAACTTTGTCGGATTTTGTTTTTAATTTATGTATAGAAGAAAAGGACAGAAAAAGATTCTGTCCTTATTTACTAAAATAACTATGATGTATTGTTAAATTATATACATTTTCAAAATCCCGATCTTGCAGGTTATTTTTCTTTCCATCAATAACAATGAAAACGTCACTTACTATTTTTGCTGGTATAATCCCGACATTTTCTACTTGCACCGCTTTCTGCTCATTCAATTGCTCGATATGTTCTAACGGGACGATAATACTAAATTGTGAGCGAATACCACGAAAGTTTGTATTTAATTCCTTCGCAGCTTCAAAAACAACAATTTTCGCGCCAATCTTTTCCCCATATGAATCTAAAAATGCATTTAAGCTCTTTGTATATTCCTCTTCCGTATGCCATTCCATCGTACCGAATACTGCTGGATTAACATTTTGAATAATTGTCGTGTATATTTCTCCTCTTGCTTTAGATGCAATTAATGATCGTTTTATGGATTGAACTGTCTTGCCAATATCGCTAAATTTCGCACCCCATATTTCTGAAATATTAGGCGTTAAAATGAACGCAATATCAACAAAAATAACCATTGCAGTAAACATTAAAAGATTTTTCCAGAGGGTTAAATCGATTCCTTTTATCATGAAATACACGGTGACAGATATGATAAACAAACCATACCAAGTCTTTCTAATACGTTGCTTCTTCTCCTCGTACAACTCTTCATTTTTCCAATAAAAGAAAACAAGGACTACAAAGACAATCGCTAAAACAAATAAGCCAATTCGAATGTTAGAGATCATTAATCACATCACCCTCCATTCAAAAACTACTCACGATATCATTACATGCGCAAGCTGCTCTCTTTATGACAAAAGACGTGGACAAGCTTCTAAAATTAGCTACATCGCATATATATTAGAAGGTACCACGTCTTTTATCCTGCTATTTGTGGGCAGTAAGACCCCACTGATTAAAATTTCACTTTACCATGAGTCTATATTGTATATGTAGACAAGCATTCATTTCAAATTTTCGTATTAAAAAGAAATATGTTTCGGAATTTCCCCTTCAGGTACTTCTCCATCCATACTTAAATAATAATGACGAATCGGACGTAAGTTTTCGTCTAATTCATAAACAAGCGGAATGCTAGTTGGAATATTTAATGAAACTACACCATCACTTGAAAGGTTGTCTAAATATTTTACTAGCGAGCGAATTGTGTTACCGTGTGATGAAATAATTACTTTATTACCACTTTTTAATGTCGGCGCAATTTCTGAATGCCAATAAGCAAGTACTCTCTTCTCCGTATCCTCTAAACATTCAGTTAATGGAAATTCACCTTTTTTGAGTGTTTTATATCTTGGATCGGTCGCTTCATATCGAGGATCGTCTTCAGTAAGAGCCGGTGGTCTTACATCAACACTTCTTCTCCAAATATGAACTTGCTCCTCACCATACTTTTGAGCAGTTTCATCTTTATTCAGCCCTTGCAATGCACCATAATGTCTTTCATTTAGCTTCCAAGATTTATGTATTGGAACCCAAGTAAGATCCATCTCATGAAGTACAATCCATAACGTCCGAATTGCGCGTTTTAATACAGATGTATAAGCCACATCAAAAGTATATCCGTTTTTCTTTAATATTGCTCCTGCTTCTCTCGCTTCACTTAATCCATTCTCTGATAGATCAACATCTGTCCATCCAGTAAAGCGATTTTCAAGATTCCATAAGCTTTGTCCGTGACGAATAAGTACAAGTTTTATCATTATAATTCCCCTTTCGGAAATGTGAATTTTATTGTTCCATTGCGTACACGTATAAAGTATCTAGTAATGTATCTTTTTATCCATTCACTCTATGACCAATCGATAGTTGCCAAATGTATGGATAAAATTTGTTCTTTTTCAAACGATAAAAACAGAAGTTTTTTCATTATTTTTGATCGACTGGTATTTCACGTTTCGATATCCAAGCATCAAAACCTGATCGGCTATTTGCCATTTCATTCATAACTTGGTGCCAATTGTCCTCACATGATTCACCAAATTTTGAAAAAATAGCACCCATTTGTTGTCTTTGTACATCACTCAGTTTTTTCTCTAAATCTGTACCTTTTTCTGTTAAAGACAACTGTTTCACACGTCGATCATGCATAGCTTCATTACTCTCAATTAAGCCCTTTTCCACAAGTTGACGTAGCGGTCCGTGGAGCGCTTGCTTACTTATTTCTAATAGTGATAATAACTCATTTACACTTATCCCTGGAAAACGTGCGATAAAAAATAAAATTCGATGATGTACTCGTTGAATGCCATATTCTTTTATAATTTCATCTGGCTTTTCAGTAAATGTTTTATATGCAAAATAAAATAATGCTAATGCCTCATTCATCTGTTCTTCTTTATGTTGTGTCATCTACTTTCCCCCTGTATGTAAATTATACCACAATCTAGTAATGAATATTTTAATCAACGCATTAGAACTTGTTCAGTCTATTGAAACATTCATTGCATAATTAGGAGATGATTCATTTGAAAAAACAATATACTGTAAGTACATATTTATTGGATAGACTACACGAATTAGGAATTGAACATATATTTGGGGTTCCTGGTGATTATAATCTTGCCTTTTTAGATGATGTGGTAGCACATAAAAATTTAAAGTGGATTGGCAATTGTAATGAATTAAATGCTGCATATGCAGCAGATGGGTACGCTCGCATAAAAGGAATCGCCGCTCTTATTACTACTTTCGGTGTTGGAGAATTAAGCGCTATTAACGGTATTGCTGGCTCATATGCGGAAAACGTGCCAGTTATAAAAATTACAGGTACGCCACCAACAAAAGTAATGGAAAATGGAGCAATCGTCCATCATACGTTAGGAGATGGAAAGTTCGATCACTTTTCCAATATGTATCGAGAAATCACTATAGCACAAACAAATGTAACACCTGAGCATGCTGCTGAGGAAATTGACCGTGTTTTACGTGCATGTTGGAATGAAAAACGCCCTGTTCATATTAATTTGCCGATTGATGTGTATAATAAACCAATTAATAAACCTACAGAACCAATTTTATATAAACCGATTTTAAGTAATAAAGAAACGCTGGATAAAATGCTTCTACATGCCACTTCAATAATAAATAACGCCAAAAAACCTGTAATTTTAGCTGATTTTGAAGTAGATCGATTTCATGCTAAAGAAAGTTTACATCAATTCGTAGAAAAAACTGGGTTTCCCATCGCGACGTTCAGTATGGGAAAAGGAATATTCCCAGAAAAACACCCTCAATTTATAGGTGTTTATACTGGTGATGTAAGTTCTCCGTACTTGCGAAAAAGAATTGATGAATCTGATTGTATTATTAGTATTGGTGTGAAGTTAACTGATACTATTACAGGCGGCTTCACACAAGGTTTTACAAAAGAACAAGTTATAGAAATCCATCCCTACACTGTGAAAATTATAGATAAAAAATACGGTCCAGTTGTAATGCAGGATGTTTTACAACATTTAAGTGATTCAATTGAGCATCGTAATAAAGATACCCTTGACGTTAAGCCATTTATTTTAGAATCATCACCTTTTACTGAAGAGTTCAATCCAAAAGCACAAATGGTCACACAAAAACGTTTTTGGCAGCAAATGTACCATTTCTTACAAGAAAACGACGTCTTAATTGTAGAGCAAGGAACACCTTTCTTTGGTAGTGCTGCTATCCCTCTACCTAATAACACTGCATATGTAGGACAACCGTTATGGGGATCTATCGGATATACACTGCCCGCTCTACTTGGTACACAGCTCGCCAATTTATCACGGCGCAACATTTTAATTATTGGTGATGGTTCTTTCCAAGTAACTGCCCAAGAGTTATCAACTATACTACGTCAAAATTTAAAACCGATTATATTTTTAATCAATAACAACGGATACACTGTTGAACGTGCCATTCACGGACAAAACCAACTTTATAATGACATACAGATGTGGGATTACAATAAACTATCAATGATATTTGGATCAGAAGAAAAAAGTCTAACATTTAAAGTAGAAAATGAAGCAGAATTAGCAGGAACCTTAGCAAATATAATTTTTAATAAGAATCAACTTATCTTTATTGAAGTTATAATGAGCCAAAGCGATCAACCTGAATTGTTAGCTAAACTCGGGAAAAGATTCGGTCAGCAAAATTCTTAATATAAAAGCATAACCTAATTATACAACTAGTAGTGTAAAACTTGTTTTGAGAATAGTTTCGACACTCAAAATACATAAGGAAAAGGATGGAAAGTACCATCCTTTTCTATTTTAAGAGCCTTCTTCGACTAACGCCCCGTGCGACAAGCAAAAATTCTTAATCCATCTTTAATTTTATAGCTTTTGTCGCAATAAATGTTTTAATATGCTTATCTAATATCCTTGTTCCACCAAAATCATCCTCATAAAAACCTGTTATAGCAAAACCAGCATCAATTTGGCCTTGGATTTGGTCTTCTAAAGTATGCGCATATTCTATTGTTTGATTTGAATCGATGTAATCTTGAACTTCATCCTCTGGTAAATAATCCAATGTTGATGAAGGAATTGAATGTTTAACATCCAGAATACCTTTTTGCTCTTGGTTATCATCAAAAATCCATAGTAACGGATTTGTAAATCCAGCAATAAGAACACCTTTATTCTTTAAAACCCTAGAAACTTCATTCCATACAAGATGAACATCTTTGACAAACAAATTAGACACAGGATTTACAACAATATCAAAATATTCTTCCTCAAAATCACTAAGGTCTGACATATCTCCTTGTACGGTTTTTAAAGTTAAACCATCCCGTTTTGCTACCTTTTCATCTTGTTCCAATTGCTTCTTAGATATATCAGTAACTGTTACATCTGCTCCAGCAGCAGATAGAACTGGTGCTTGTTGTCCGCCACCTGATGCTAAGCAAAGTATCTTTAATCCATCTAATGACTTTGGAAACCATTCTCTAGGAACTGATTTTTCCGTAGTGACTGTAATCTCCCATTCACCTGATTTGCTTTTCTCAATAATCTCGCTACTTACAGACTGCGTGTATCTAGAACCTTCTTCCACCTTCTTATCCCATGCATTACTGTTTTGTTGTGTAGTATCCATTACAATTATTCCTCCTAACAATCTAGTTGCATTTTAAGTGTAAAATTATTAACTATTTATGCTTTCCTTTTTCTATTAACCCGCCTGATAGTTCATACATAGTTGTCTATATTTATATTAACAGATAAACGCTAATAATCGCTAAAAATTCTAAAAAGACAAAAAATTATACATCTATTCCATTCATTTAAAATAATCGTAGAATTGGTAAGTTTTAAACAACTCACTTCCACATAAAAATAGCATTCCAAATCTGTTGACAGTTGGAACGCTTTTTTATGTTATTTCATTTTTCAAGCTTTTAACTAAATCCATTAAACAAATAAGCTACGCTTTTTCTTTTTTTATTCAGCAAGAGTTAACTGCCAAGATACACCATACTTATCATTTAACCAGCCAAACTTTTTACTAAACGGATAAGAACCTAAAGGCATAAGAATCGCTCCATCCTGCGCTAGTTTATGAAAGACCTTTTCAATTTCTTCTTCTGTCTCACAAGTTACATAAAGAGACATAGCTGGAGTGAATGTAAAATTATGATTTACATAACTATCAATACACATAAACTCTTGGCCATTTAGCGTAAAAGTTGCATGAATTACAGTTCCCTCTTTACCAGGTCCATTTTCATCGTAGCGAGAAATACTTACAATTTCTGATTGATCAAATAGTGACGTATAAAAATTCATTGCTTCCTCAGCTTTGCCCTCAAACATTAAAAACGTAGTAATTTTTTGATTTGCGTTACTCATATGGAGACAGCCCCTTGTTATGTATTTATGTAAAACATACGCCAACAAAACCAAACGTACGTTCCTTTTAATATATTGTCTATAAAAACGATGAGTTTGTCAATTATCTACTTTATTATTTCTTCTTAAATAATGCTGTCCAAAGAAATGATTCTCCAAACATTTCTTTCGGTTGTTTCATTTGTTTCATTCTTCTAATCTCAATTACCTCAAATTCTTTAAATATCTCTCTTAACTTTTCTTCCGAGTATGCAAGACCACCTTGTAGACTCCACCCTCTATATACGTCCCAATCTGTTATTTCCGATCCATTTCGCTCATCTAAATCACCTGCCGCAAAACATGTTAATCCGAAATAACCACCCGATTTTAATGAGTTTTTAATTAAATCCACATAATTTATTCTTCTATGCGGTGGAATGTGATGCAAACAGCCCGAATCGTATACAAAATCAAATTCGTTTTGAACCTCTAAATTAAAAATTGAATCACAAATAAAATGAATTGCTACCTCTTTTGCCAATGCCCTTTCTTTAGCCCAATTAATGCCTTCTACAGATAAATCCACTGCTGTTACATCAAATCCTTGAGTCGCTAAATAAATGGCATTTCTACCTGGACCACATCCAAGTTCTAATACTTTCCCTTTTGAAACTCTCTCTTTTTGTATATACGAAACTAGGTTCTCATCTGGAACATTTCCAAAAAATGGAACATCCTTTTCTCTATTCTCATAAAATTCATTCCAAAATGGTTCTGCAGGTCTTAATAATGAATCAAGCATTTTTAAAATGTCTTCTTGTGTGTGTAACGTTTCATTTTTCATTAATACCCCTCCACAAATTAATAGTCAGAAAATTATTATATATCTTTTTGAACTTTCAAACAAAGAAAAAACTCCTACATTCAATAGGAGTTTTTCCCTTTAAAATCCAAGTATAGCTAACCATTTTAACAACTTCTCTTCTCATACTTTCAAATGATCATGTTCCTATTTACCCATCCGTATTTCACTAACAATTTCTCCGTCTGCCAAAAAAAGAACTCTTTCTGTTTTCACCGCTACCTTTACAACATGAGTCACTTAAGAAGAATACTTTGCTGAAAAATAAAGCCGATTTCGTTAAGGCATATTTTTGCTAACGCCTCTTCTTTCATACATGATATTTCTTTACTATTCACTTTCACACTTCCTGATGACATTTGATCCATTCCACTAATATTATATAATAACGTCGATTTTCCTGAGCCAGAAGCTCTCATGAACGATACACACTCTCCTTCATTTATCTTTAAAGCGATATTTTTTAGTAATTCGAAATTTCTATTTCCATCTATTGAGTATTTTTTATTTAATTGCTTTACTTCTAAAATTTTTTTCAAATTACACACCTCCTACTCTACTTTTAGCTTTCTTGCTTCCCTTATAAAATCCATATCTATGATCAACTTCTGCAATCATAATTACAAGTACCATTATTATTCCAGCTTTTACAAAAACACCTCTCCAAACTTTATCGACTTGGTATTTCTCTACGGCCTTTGCACGACGCATGATAGCTTTTCTAATTTTTCCTTTCTTTAAATTAGCTATTCTCCTAACTTCACTTTCTATTCAAAGGATCTATTTTGTTAAAAAATTCATTTTAATTTATAACCGCTATCTTTTTCTTTTATTTTCCATTAAAATTGAGTAAAACTATTTTGATAACATAGGAGAAAGCTATGAAGCATAACATCAATCTATGATCCTTTATTTGTTCTTTAGTTTGCGTTGGGCTATTCCGTTTATATTTTGAAATTTCACTTGAACTATTCAAATTTTTCACGGATTTATTACACATTCACCCTTTGTTTATATTACTAGTTTTAGCAATAGGAACTTTTTTGCAGACATCATAGGATTTTCTAAGATAAATAATTGGATTGCGATGCTTAGAAGTGTAGCAACAGTCTTACTAACATTGGTATTATCAGTGTTTTTAACACTAACTTTGATTGTTGGCTATGCATTAAGTTAAACATCGTTCTTCGTGAATAAAACTCAATATTCCGTTAATAATATAGATAGGCAATAGCCAAAACTCATTTAATGAAATCCCTAACCTTTCTCCTTTCCCCTTGGAGAACCAAGCAGTTAGCTTTTGCTGGCTGCTCTTTTATTTTCTGCAATTGGTTACACTTACCTGATGTTTTTAACGTAAAATTAAGTTACGATATAAAAGAATAAAATATATTTGGCTGTTATACCATTACCCTAGGAAACTAGGGTTTTCATTTCCATAAAATTAAATTTTTGTTAAAAATAACGAACTTTCAAAGCTACTGAATTGTAAATATAAAAACACGACAGTAGACAAAAGACTTTGCAAAGAGTGCCTTTACAAGGCGCTCTTTTTTTACATATACTTATCAAATAGCGTTTTGGTTTAAAATAAATGCTCTAAATAAATTAGATACATTTACCAGTATGTTTACCACAACATTCATGTTAAAATCCCTTGTGAGTACGACATAACTCGACCTTATGAAGCCTTGCAGCCATTATCGCGGGGCTCTTTTTTTAATTTAATTAACGGTTTTGTTTAATTTTCTAACTTTTCCCCCACTTAACATACTAAAATTCATATATAATAAAAACATAGTTGCAGCATTTTATTATTAGGAGGTGTAATTATGTCATTTGCAGTATGGAGTGCAATTTTTATGACTTTGATCGGAGCAATGTCCGGAGCAATATTTGGTACAATCTCTTCTAGAAATAAGAACAAAAGTACGAACTAAAAAACCTAATATTAAAATTTAATATCTATTTCAGTGCCAGCTGATACACCCTTGACATTTCAGCTGGCATTTTCTATTTAAATAAGGTTTTTGTTAAAAACTTACATGGATATATTTTCTGATACTTAATTAATTATATTAGGAATGTTAGTAATACTAAAAATAATAATGATTTTGTTATACATCTGTTTCGGAATAAGTGCAGTTTTTAGATTAATAAAGGAATTTCAAAAGCTACAGAAAAAACAGTTCTTGATTTTAGTTGATTCTCTAATTTTGATAGAAGCAATATTTTTAATGGCTAGTTTCTTTATCTAAATTACATAAAAAAACTCCCAGTGAGTGAAGCAGCTAGCAAAAGCTAACTGCTTTTTAATTACAATTACTAGTTTGTTTAAATTCACCTTAATTCATATCAAGTTTTCTTAACATTCTCTTTAATAACCTTATAATATAATTAAACTATTTGTATGAGAGGTGATTATTATGAACTGGAAACAAAAATACAATCCAAAATATCTCTTTTACCGAATGTATAGTTATATTTATAAAGCCCTTGATGATATATCATGGTCCTTAAAATAACGCTTTTGTTCACTTTTTTGATACATTTACGAAACATTCATGTGTTATCTTCATTAAGTTCTTTTCTTTTTATAATGTCGTGTGAGATATACCAACAGAGGAAGCCCTAGATCCCCTAATCCTAGGGCTTTTTTATAAGAATTTTATACATTTTATTATTTCCACTAACTCTTTAAATTGTATATACATAATATAAAATTTTCATGTTGTTATATTTTTTGATGGCCTCTTATCTTTCCTTAAAAGGCTTTTTTTCAAATAACGCTTTTGTTTAATTTATATTTAAAAAGTTCCTTTTCATAAAGACTTCCCTTATATGCTATACTCATTCTTAAATAATTGTATAAGGAATGTTAAAAATGGATGATAGATCGTCAAGACAATGGAAATTGCGACAAAAGTTAAGAGCACTGAAAACCAAAAACAACAATGACACAAACCCTTTGTTTAGTGAATGCCTTGAATCCCTAGGAAACGAAACTCTCATTTTCTCCCAAGAAAAAAGCCAGCAGATTGCTACTATTTTAATGAATTCATTTCCTATAACTGTCTCGGGAAGAATAGATTGGGAACAGATAGATAATCAATTCATAGCTTCGAACAAAGAACAACTAATTTCCCTTATTAGAGCAAACCAACTAGATTTTGACGAACAGATTTTTATAATATGGGATAGCTATGAAATCCCTGTAGTAAGTACAAATCTTGATAAAGTATTCCAATCACTAGTTGACGTTGATGCAGTCAGTTTTTATTACTGGCTATTAGACAAAGAATATAGATTCGTAATTGAAATAAATGATGAAGAATTGATTAGGATTGGGTTTCGCTAATACTCTAAGCATATGAAGCTAGTTCCCTTCATTTCTTAATATTTTCTTCGTCACCACCGCTATTATTATCATTATGAAACTAATAGCAAATATAGGTAAATAAATTTTCGTACTGAATCCTTCAAACATAAAACCATATACGACTTGCCCAATTGGTGCCATACATTGAGATACCGCTGTTATAAATGCCATCACTTTTCCTAGATTTTCATTTGGTGTTTTCTTTTGGACTACAGTAATCACATAAATGGATACAATTGTCATAATCATTGCGATTAGAAGAGAAGAAAGTATAAAGAGGATAAATGGTGGATAGTATCCTAAATTAAGAATAAACGGTGTAACTGATAGTGCCACTGGCATTACTAATAAAGCTATGATAAGCATCCAATTATATAATGTTTTCATCTGTAACTTTTTAGCAAAGAAACCGATTGACAATGCACCTAATATAGTTGCAAACTCAATTAATCCCATTCCAATTCCATACATCGTATCGCTACTCTGCATAGTTACTCGTAACATAATAGGTCCTCCAACAACAAATAACGGTGTCAAAATTAAGTTTAATAAAGCTGCTAGTAACATAGCCTTCAAAATAAAAGGTTGCTTTAAAACATAAAGAAAACCTTCTTTCATATCTTTTACAATTGTAGGTACGATATGGCCTTCCTGTATTCTTTTTATAAATGGTATTGTAATAAACATTTCTAAAATTGCAGATAAAAAGAAAGCAAGACAACTTGTTATTACGAGCATTTTCAAACCAATTATGCCATATAATATTCCTCCTAGTACAGGTGCAACTATATTAGATAATGCTTGCACACCATTTATGATACCGTTTGCTTGTTCTAACTTTTTCTCTGGAACTAATTGCGGAATACTTGCCATAACAACTGGTGAGTACATTGCACTAATGACTGCTAGTAAAAACATAATTGCTCCAATCAATAAAATAGATACCGATTCAGTTAATAACAAAACTATAAAACTTAATACAATAGCAGCGTTTATAAAATCCAAAATGACCATTACATTACGGCGGTTGAAACGATCTGCTATCGCTCCGCCAAGAGGAGCTAACAAAAACGGGATACTCGTTATGGCATATAACCCTGCAAATATATCGGCACGTCCTGTTATATCTAGCACATATAAAGACAGTGCAAAACGTAATAGTGTTGAACCTAAAATAGTAATAATTTGACCACTTACCATTAAGTGAAAATCTTTCAAGGAAGATTGAATACTTGCTGGCATCTTCATCACATCCTTCATTTAGTCTAGACCGACTGCCGGTCTATAACACCCAAACAGAAAAAAGCTATTTCTGTTTCATTAAAACCTCGATCATATAATCAAAGGACCCTTCTTTCGCTCCAACAGATACTTCCATCATTTTAATATAAGCCTTAGCTCTTCTCATCATTTCTTCCGGTTTCCACTGGAATAAACCATCATCAAATATGACTTGTGCTGAAGAGAGTAATAATTCAATTGTTTCTTGTGGGTATGGAGTAGAAAATATGCCTTCTTCTATTCCTTGCTCTAAAACTTCCGTTAATACAGGAGATAAATGTATAATGGATTGCACTAAACTTTTCTGATGCATTTCTGCATTATTTGGTTGATGGAATTGTTCAATCATTTTTTCTTTGACATCTCCTGATTTTGGTGATTGTTCCATTAAAATTTTAAATAACTTATCTAAAACGGGGATATCGGGATTGGAGACAATCCTTTTCGCCTTAGTGACATCCTCTTTAATAATCCTCATAATGATTTCATCCATTACTTCCTCCTTCGACTTAAAATAATGATAAAACGTCCCCTTTGCTATACCAATTTCTTTTAAAATATCATTCACGGTTGTTTTCGTATAACCTTTCGTAAGAAACAAACGCTCAGCTGTTTCTAAAATTTCCTTTCTACGCTCCTCATACTCCTTTACAATTCGCATTCAAGTTCTCCTTCCCATCAGACCGACTGTCGGTCTATTAAAATTATATGTTTAGTTTGCAAAAAGTTTCCTATTATCGTACATATACAACACCATACTTTCTATTTCCTTTATAAATTTTTATTTTTTAACGTCCGCTCAATTTGTTTAAAACGTATCTCATGTTTCTTATCGTCACCTTTCATTTTAGGAAAAGAACGATGCCTCCGTTCGATCTATGTACTTATCAATGGAGTATTTTGTTGAGTTCCAATATGTAATATTGCATATTTCGTACTTTTAATTTTTGTATATGTAATAATTTATTTATAAAAATATAAATTATTAATAAGGGTGATTTATATGAGCAAGTTCCGAAAGAAGATTATTAAATATTTGCAAACATTTTGGGGATGCTTAGCATTTGGTGTATTAATGTTTGCTATCTTCTTAATTACGGATTTAACAGATGCATCTTTAAATACATTAGGCTGGAGAGACTGGCTAGGTTCTGTAGCAGGCGCAACCATTTTATCTGTTGGGATGTTTACTTTAAATAAATTGAATTTAAAATAAATATTCGGTCAATACTGAATGTGGGCTGTATGCCAACATTCATTTAAAGTAGTCTTCTCTGTATCTCCTTGTATTGAGCAGTTAGCTTTTGCTAGCCGCTCTTTTATTTTGTTCCGGTTCTTGCCTCTTAAAGAACTCTTTATCTACTTTCCCCCAATAAGTACACATATCTATTCTCCATTGCTACAAAATGAAATCTTTATTTTGTTTTACGCGTCGCTTCTTCAATCAGCCAAGATACAATATTAAAATCATTAGTTTCACCCTTTAAAGATGTTCCGTTCCAAAAGCATTCTTTCATCACTTCAAGTAATTTTTCAACAGCTTCAATTCATCTCATATTAATTTTCCCTTTCTCCCAAATAACTATTTTGTTTTATTAATTAACTGATTAATAAAACAAACACCTTTATTAAACATTCCATGTTTCTTCACCCCTTGAATATTTTTCAAATAAAAATACATACTATTTTCAAGCCGCCGTGTCCACGGCTAATACCTCTTTCTTTTGATGTATATTTTTTTAGAAATCGAAAATAATACCAACAAGCTGTTTGAACTAGCAGCTTCACTCTTCTCGCAATGGGGATGCAAATTATCACAATTAGCTAACTCATTGAACTCACTGGCAGACAACCAAAATCGTTGTCTGCTTTTTGTATGAGATTTTTCGTTTTACATATACTACTTTTGAACCTGCAGACCAATACGAGCCATTTTGGTGCTTGGGATTTCCCTTCCGGGGATAAGTATCTTTTACTTATCCCTTTTTTGTATAGACACGTATATTTAGGGTAAAACTAATTACAAGCAGATTTTCTGTTTATGCGTAGTTCTAAACAAGATTACTTTTTCTCCTATTAAAGGACGGCAGGTACGACTGCTAGTCCTTTTTTCTTATTTCGCATATTATCACTACATTACCTTCATCGTCGTCGTAAGCAATTTCCCCATAAGGATGGCAGTGGTGCTTCTCGAGTTCCTCATCGATCAAAACTAACAAATTAGTTTTCCAGTTTCCAACGATCGTACACCAATACGAGTTTAATCCTTCATAAACTTCTCTTGTTCTATTTCAATAATTGCGGAATGTATAATGAAAATACTCGCTCGCTTCAATACCTTTTCTTTTAACCAAAGTGTTCTGCTGAATGATAGTAATACCCTTGCACTAATGGTTTTGGACTATAAAATTTCCTTTATAAATTTCAAATGCGGTGAATGAAATTTTGTTTTTTTCTTGCCATCATCCTTCTTGTATACAAACAAAAAAGAGCCACAATATTTTGCGACTCTTTTACAATTATAACTATTTAACGGCCACGTCTTTGCTGACCTTGCTTTGTACTACCTTTTTTATTACTTGGCTTATTAAATGATCGGTTATTTTCATTTCTAGAACTATTTCTCGAACTATTTCTTGAATCACTTCTTAAGCTATTTCTTGAATCACGTCTTGATTCACTTCTTGAACCTTCGCGGCTATCTCTTTGACGATTTTGACCTGATTTCTTCGGAGCCGGCTTTGGTACCGGTTTTCCGTTTTCATCTACACGTTTTATCTTCGGTTGTTCGATTATTTCTCTTTGTATTGGTGCACCAAGCGTTTTTTCAATTTCTTCTAAATGTTTTTCATCTTTCGCTGCAACGAACGTAATTGCAAGACCTGATCCACCTGCACGTCCTGTTCGGCCAATACGGTGAATATAACTTTCTACATCTTCAGGGATGTCAAAGTTAAATACGTGCGTTACACCATCTACATCAAGTCCACGAGCTGCTACATCCGTTGCGATTAAGTACTGAATTTTAGCTTCGCGGAAACTCTTCATAACTCTTTCACGTTTCGCTTGAGGTATATCACCATGAAGTTCAGCACAATTATAACCTAGTCCTTTTAAATTATCATACAGTTTACTTACTCTAAGTTTTGTACGGCAGAAAATAACAGCTAAAAATGGCTGATCACGATCCATAACAAAACGAAGTGCATCTGGCTTTGCACGGTCTGTCGTCTCAATGACACGCTGCTCAATTGTATCAACCGTTACTTCTTCGCTTTGTACTTGAATCATTTGCAGTTCATCCATATAACGCTTCGCCAATTTTTTAATATCTTTTGGCATCGTTGCTGAGAATAACATCGTTTGTTTACTACCTGGTGTCTCATCTAAAATATCTTCAATATCATATAAGAAACCAAAATAAAGCATTTGATCCGCTTCATCTAGTACAATCGTTGAAAGATTACTTAAATCAATTGTTTCACGGCGTATATGATCTAATAATCGTCCTGGTGTTGCAACAACAATATGTGTATTACCTTTTAATTTTCTCAATTGTTGTGCTACATCTTGCCCACCATAAATCGCTAGTACATTAATATCTTCTCTTTGAACAAGCATTTTTTTAATTTCAGTTGTAATTTGCAGGGCTAGTTCCCTTGTTGGTGCAACAATTAAAGCCTGAACATCACTAGACTCTGAATCGATTTTTTCTAAAATCGGTAACACGAATGCTAACGTTTTACCCGTACCTGTTTTTGCCTGCCCAATAATATCTTTACCAGACATAATAACAGGAATTGCCTGCTCTTGAATTGGTGTTGCTTCTGTAATTCCATTTTCACGTAATGTATGATTAAAAGTTTCACTAATTCCTAATTCTAAAAATTTTTTCAAATAGACCACTTCTTTTCCTTATTTTTCACATTAGCTTTCATTGTACCATTTGTTTCGCCAAATATGAAAAATAAAAAAATTCTTATCTTCTTTTTTTATATTCATCCTGTACTAGATGAACAAATTCTTTTTGCTTTTTCTCAGATTTTATTAATGCTTCCATATTTATAGAAGTCAAAATATACCTTTTAATTTTTCTATTACTCCAAATTAAACTTGTATACTTCAGATCTTCATGTAGATTTCGAAACCACTCTAATTCACTTAATTTTGCGATATGATGTTTCAATTTCATGTCATTTCGAGGATAAAATAAAATGATATCTGCTATTACATCAAATAACGAACCCATCTTCTCCCCCCTATACTCTTGCTCAAATTATATATATTCTTCTTTACATATATATTTCAATTTTACCGAAATATAATGTTACTGATTTGGTTGAAATCGCAAAATATATGAACTAAAAACCAATCTTTTCGATTTAGGAAAGACCGATTTTCATTAATTTATACAGTAAGCTTTCCTCCATGATAGCAATAATACTGTGTTGCTTTAAAACTTTTAATCCTATTTAAAGACTGTTTCGCTTTTTCTATATCTAAACAAAAATTCGGATTAGCTATTACTAACCCACGATTCTCTTGAACAGCCGCATCTCCCGTAATTACACAATCTAAATTCGGAAAATATAATGAAATATGCCCCGAAGTATGTCCTGGCGTCGCTACTATTTGACATTCATTATTCAAAATCATTTGACCATCATGCACTTTTTCATCGACGGAAATATGTTTTATATTTTTTAACTGTTGTATAAACCATTTACCAAATTCTTTTTCTTCATTTGGCATACGTTCTAACATTTCTTCAGCTTGAACTAACCTCTCTGATTTTATATCACCACTAATATAGTTAGATTCAATTTCACTAGCAATAACATTAATTTGAGGATATTTCACTTTAAAATCGTATAAAGACCCTATATGATCATCATCATAATGAGTAATAATTATATTCTTTAAGTTTTTTATCTCATATCCATGTTTTAATATTGCATTTTCAATTAAAGGTAAAAAACTTGGATATCCTGTATCGACTAACGTTAATTCATTATGTAATATAATTAAACTTGGATAAATACATTGTTTTTGCCCGTTAAATTCGAATTCAATTGGTAGTTCTATTATTTTCATTTTTCTTCCCCCATACCGCCTATTCAATATTTAATAATAACCACTTCGTCCACATACATTTTACTATACATATTAAAAAATTTTTTATCAGTATTTTGTTTTAAGTTTTTTATTAGTTAATTCTATTTTTAAATGTGGATACCAAAGTTATTTTATATCTATTTCTCATATGTGTTAGCAAGTTCGTCTGTAAAATCATAGACAGGGTTTTCACTCTTAACCTAAGCTGTTACTTTTTATAAATGAATTTTACCCTTATTGGGCAAGTATCCGTTTCGTAATTTTCATATGTAATAAAAGAGACATCTCCTTAAATTAGAAATGTCTCTTTTAAATTAATAGAACAAATTCAGTTGTATTTCTTTTTTGTGAAAAGTTTTTTCATCAATAAATTATACATTTTCAGTGCTTGTACTACAACTTGTCGAGTATAAAATTGGTATACCACATATAGCATCATTCATTACATCACGAAAAACTTTTGCAGCGACTTCTGTGAAAGTTTGGCATAGATTAGAAATATCATCATTAAAAAACTGAATCACTTTTGCAGCAAAAACCGGAAAAACAACATTCGCTCCACCTGGGAACTGCGGCTGCACAACAACTTGCTCAAAATACAAGTTGCTTTCTAAAGCTACTTGTAAAAGGTGTGCAATTTCAAAAGCATCTAAAGGACAAGGAATTGGGTTTACAATTCCATCCCCAATAACACTAACAACAATAGTTACATTTACATTGCCAAATTGCACTGTAGGTTTAAGAAGTGTAGCTAATGCAATCGCTTTTTCAAAATCCGTAGTTTGTACTAAAATAATAAAATTTCCATCAGTCGGTATTAGCGGACCTACTGTTACAGTTGGATCAGCCCCTACCGAATTTCTGAGTTCGTTAAAATATGTGATCCATGGCGGTGAAAGTTGAGGTTGTACACGCTCGTCCATTCTTTTTCCACCTCCTTATACAATTCTCAATACTATAATATGAAAAAATTCTAATAGCGCATTAGATATATTTATTATTTTTTATAGCATTTTCGTATCAATCTGAGAATTTTGTTTGTTTAGAAAACCTTTTAGAAACATTTAACCATTTATTGTATGTCAATAATATAGTAGTTAAAAATTTACAGGTGAAGGATATAGAAAGAACAAGGTTGCTAGTTCATTAATTGTAAAAATATGACGTTTTAGATGAATAAGCTTTATTTGCAGTAATATACCTTTATTATTATGTACCTTATATTGCAGCGATTCACTAATAAGACGTACAATCCCTATCCTTTTAGAAGTAATTAAAACCTTCGGTGAAATCTTCTTTAGATAGATACCATTTGCAAATTGTTTAATTTAACAAATACTACTTGCATACTATGTAATGAAACACTGTGAATCATTGTATAATGCACATTATATTATTTTGAACAGGTAATCCCCTATTTTTATGGAAATATATAATTAAGAAAAACAATAAAATTGATTAATCTCTCACTTCTTTGTCCATCCTTTTAAAAAATCTATGTTTTTGTAAAAGGAGTGTTTATATGGAGAAACAGACACTTTGGAAAAAGTTCAAAAAAAGCTCTGTAAACCTCGGTAAATCTAGCGTATATGAAAGTATTATTTTATTCTACACAATGAAAAAGAAAGAATTACCTACTAAGGCGAAATTCATAATATTAGCCGCTTTATCTTATTACGTATTAACAATCGATTTCATTCCAGATATAGCTGCTATTATTGGGATTGGGTTATTAGATGATGTTTTAGCAATCGCTGTAGCGCATAAATACGTTATGAGACACGCAGATGCTGAAATTCGAGAAAAGAGCAAAGTAAAGATGGAGTCATTATTTACTTCAGCACAAGCATAATGAAATTATCTAGTCATTTACCTACCTTTTTACTTTCAAATAAAGCTAACTGTAATTAATGATAGTTCCACCTCACTGAATATTACCCTTCACCATGAGAGCATAGCAGAATAAATTCCTAAACAAAAGCATTTCTCTTAGCTCTCAAACCGTAAACAAATAGGGAATCAGCACTTGTTCCTAAGTTCTGACTCCCTTTTATTTGTTCTTATATCTATCTGTTATACAGTTTCATACGTTCCCTTATACAAAACTGCTATTGCCGCTACTATAAGAATCATACCCATAAAAGCAGGTGCGGCATGACCAAGTGATACATAGATTTGTCCTCCAAGAATAGGACCAATCATTCTTGCTAAAGCTTGAATAGATTGGCTTCCACCTTGAATCCTTCCTTGTTCACTAGAACTGGCAGACTTTGAAAGCATCCCGTTGAATGAAGGCCCGAAAATTGAATCCCCAAAACCATACATTAGCATTCCAACGATTAGTAGTGGATAGAGTGAAAACAAAGCTGATGCCGCAATAAAACTGTATCCTATAATCTCCGAAACCATCCCAAGAATAGCTATTTGTTTATCACTAAGATTGATTAAAAGCTTTGGCATGATAAAACTTTGTGAAACAATGTCTTGAAAGCCCAAAATTGAAAACATAAGTCCGATTAATGCAGGTTTCCAACTGAAAGTATCTATTGTAAATTGCGTGAAAATTGCTTGTAAAGATCCGTTAGGTATCCAAAGTAAAAACGCTGAGATAAGTAACCATTTTAAATTTTTCATGGAAAGTATATTTGCTAGCTGTGCAAAAGGATTTAACCTTACAAAAGTAATCTCTTTTAACCTGTTATTTTTGTCAAGACTCTCAGGCATGTATTTCATACCATATAAAACATTTAATAAAGTTATGAACGCTCCAAAGTATAAAGGTACAGAATGACCAAACTTTGCAAGTAAACCCCCAAGAGTTGGTCCAATAATAGTTCCCGCACCTACAACTGCACTCACCCATCCAAAGTATTTCGTTCTCTGCTCTTTCGGAATGATGTCTGCAAAATATGCGAAGATAGTACTTATGCTCCCACCTGTTATACCTTCTATTATCCGTCCAGCAAATAATACCCATAAAGCTCCTCCTATGCCAAAAACCAAGTACCCAATTGCAGAACCAAATAAGCATATTAAAAGTAATGGACGACGGCCATACTTATCGCTTAAACCCCCGAGTGCTGGAGCAGCTAAAAACACACAGGCCGCATATACGGAAGTTAGTAGTGTAACAACTAATGCTTGTTCTTCCGGATTACTTGTATATGGCTGTACTAAGAATGGGACTACAGGCATGATGATACTGAAACCTATACCACAAAGAAATACAGAAATAAGTCCGAATAGCAACGCATGTTTATCTATGCTTTTTTCAGTTTCCCTTTCATTTTGTGATCTAAATATAGACATTTAACTTCTCTCCTTAAAATGTTTTGTTGCTTTGTCAACAAAGATAAAATAATAAAAAAGCAGCCTATTCTCATATTAGAGTAAGGCTGCCATTTTATTATTAAAATGTATTACGATTTAATATGTATACCTTGTTTCTTTATTTCTGCATCCAAATGTCTACTATACTTTTCCACAAAGCTAATTATACTGTCGAATTCTTCTTCAGTTACTTGCTCAAATACAGCTTTATCCCGCTCTTGAAACTCTTTGTGCAGATTTTCATGGATTTTATAAATTTCTTTCCCTTGTTCGGTAAGCTTAAAATAAATTTCTTTCTTATTTTCTGACTTTTGGTAACTTTCAACAAGGCCTTTTTGTATGAGCTTCTTAGTCATTCTACTTATAGCACCGCGAGTCACATAAAAAGCCTCTGCGAGTTGCGTCACGTTAGAATCTGCATTGTTTTCAATATATTCAATACAGTGGACTTCAGAAGACTTAAAACCTTTAAGACCTTCTTCCATCTTATCTTTATTAAGCCAAACCAGTTTATTATATAATTCCCTGAAACCGTTCATGACCTGTTCTTCTTTATTCATGATCTGCCCTCCTCACCGCTCATTAGCACATTAAAACTATTATATTAAATTTCTGCTTACATTTCGACAATATTGAAATAAT
Organism: Bacillus cereus group sp. BceL291; assembly: GCF_051776705.1. NCBI lineage: Bacteria > Bacillati > Bacillota > Bacilli > Caryophanales > Bacillaceae > Bacillus > Bacillus cereus group sp. BceL291. Next base: position 27,030 of record NZ_JBPWAP010000046.1, read on the forward strand.
TATTGTAACATTAAAGATATGTGTAAAAATAGGCGCTTAAATAAAATAATTTTTAAACAGCAAATTTTGCAAGTTTATTGCTACTTACAGTAAACAGTAGACAAAAAGTAAGAGCTAAGACTATTTCTCTTAGCTCTTCTTTCATAAAACTATTTCACTTCATTAGCGACAAAAAAGTGCTCACATACACTTGATATGCGCTGTAAGTCTACGTTCCCACCAGATATAACCGCTACTACTTTTTTTCCTTTTATATAGCTATCAACTTTTCCTGCAAGAAGTGCAGCAGTTGCTAATGCACCTGCACCTTCTACAACAGCTTTCCCACGTTGTAATAAATCTTTCATCGCTACTTCCAGCTCTTTTTCTGATACAGTTACAATATCATCTACTAATTCTTTTACAATTTCAAATGTTAATTCACCTGGTATTTTAACTGCGCAACCATCTGCAATAGTAGGCGCCTCATAATGTTCTACGATTGCTCCTTTATCGTAAGATGCCTTCATTCCATGAACATTATCTGCTTGGACACCAATTATATTAATGGATGGATTAAAAGATTTCAATGCTACAGAAATACCAGAAATAATTCCGCCTCCACCTATTGGTACAATGACAGTATCTACATCCCACATATCATCAAGAATGTCTAATCCTATTGTACCTTGACCAGCCATTACCTCTACATCATCATATGGATGTAAGTATGTTTCACCTGTATCCCTTATAATTTCTTCACATTTTACCTTTGCATCATCAAAGGTTTCACCATGTAAAATCACTTCAGATCCATATCCTTTTGTTGCTTCAACTTTCGCCTGCGGTGCAGAAATTGGCATAACAATTTTACTCTTAATACCGAGTAAATGAGCAGATAATGCAACTCCTTGTGCATGATTACCTGCTGAACATGCAATTACACCTCTTTCTTTTTCTTGATCCGTGAGCCGCGACATTTTATTAAATGCGCCACGGAATTTAAAAGAACCCGTTAATTGCATATTTTCTAATTTCAAATGAATTTCTCCGCCCGTTTTACTAGTCAAGTAAAAAGATTTTACTAATGGCGTTTTACGAGCATTTCTATCTAGAATTTTGTGAGCTTTTTTAATATCGTCTATATGTAATGGTAGTTTTCTAGTTATCATACTGACACCTCTTCCAAAGTTCTATTTCTAAGTTTTCGTAAGTCGTAGCTCCTTTATACGAAAAGAGAAAATCTTTATATATGTACCCCACTCTGAAATAAACATATTTGCAAACAATTTAACATCCTCTTCATATCGCGTTCTTTATAATGATTTAAACATGCAATTTGAATCCAATTATTCTTTTGTAAATAAGATGACTCATAATGAACAACGTATCCTTGTAATGCTAATGCATCGCCTACTACTTTAGAAGAATGCTCTTCGCTCAATACAATAGTAAGTATAATTGGTGCGGCGTGTTCTTTAGTTGAAACAAGCTTTAAACCCATATCAGTAATAACTTCTTCAACATAATCGTATGTCTCTTTAATTTTTACAAATGCCTTTTCATCTTCAAATCTCTTCAACGCTTCTTGCAATGCATAAATTAAATTCCATGATTGTGAGTATGGAATGCTTTCATTTTCTTCATACATGCCAATGTCCATATAGGCCGGCACAGCCTCGTTTATTTTTACAATGTGGTTATGAAAAACGAAAGAAATTCCTGTATATGATTTAATCGCTTTACCGCTAACACCACTTGCAAAATACACATCCTTCAAGTCTAATGGTATTGCTCCAATTGAACTTATACAATCTACACATAGTTTCATTTGATTCTCGTTACAAAGAGTATTTAGCTCGTCTAAATCGTTTAACATTCCAGTAGATGTTTCATGATGAACAAACCAAAGCCATTCATAATTTCCAGTTATTATTATTTCTTCTAATTCGTTATAAATAAACGGCTCTCCCATTTCTTTTTTATACGTATCAAAATGTAATTGTGCTCGTTTTGCATGTCCAACTAATCTATTTCCAAATTCTCCATTTGTTAATATTAGTCCTTTCCCTTTTAAAGAACGTAACTGTAAAGCAATCGCATCATTTGCTAACGTCCCTGTTCCTAACATAAGCTGTACATGTTTTGCTTTTGTCATGTGAAGTAACCGTTTTTTCACATTGTCCATTGTCACTTGAAATGACTTAGAGCGATGCGAAATAGGCCGCGTAGAAAATGCCTTTCGAACATTCTCTTCAATATCTACTGGACCAGGTAAAAACGTATATTCTTTCGTCATAATCCCTCCAACACTCGACTCTTCAAACATAGCAGGAGTAACATACATTGGCTGGAAGGCTGCTTCTTCTGTACCAACTAACGTATGAAAAGATTTGAATCCCATTTGCTCATATAAAGGTAGTTCACGTGTTGTTGCAGAAATGAGTGCTAATTCATATCCATTTAGAAGCAAATAACGATGTAGAAAACGAATTAATCCTAACAACGCTCTTCCATTTCTATATTCACGTTCTACTGAAAGTAAACGAATTTCATACACTTTTTCTCCATGCTCTTGCAAATAAATATCTAAATTTGAGATTTTATAATCTAACGAGAATGGTCGTTTTCCCCGCACTGCGACCATACCTACTAATCTATCCTCATCTAAACAAATTAAATATGTATTTTCATCATGAAAGCGATCTATACGAACACGCTCTTTCGTTTCTTCATGTTGCGGAATTTCTTCTACAAATGTTTTATAATTCAATTTATGTATACGTTCAAATTCCCGATCTTGATCAGCAACTTTATAAATTAACCCCATGGCTTATCTCCTTTATGTATTTAATAAAAATTATAAGTGGAGATTTACTCCACTTATTAAAATTTCGTTTCAGTCTCGATTTACATATAAAATAAGCACAATGATAAAAGCACTTAAAATAGTCGTAATAATAGAATAAGAATACAAAATCATGCAAACTGGTAAACAAGCAATTGTAATTAACCCTGGCTTAGTAAACCCTTTAAAAATTAAATAAAATATAATGAAAACAGCAACAAGAGTAAGCGCTATCAAATAATCAAATGCGATTAATCCTCCAATAAATGTTGATATGCCTTTTCCGCCCTTGCCTTTAAATACAATTGGATAAATATGTCCCAGTAAAACAGCTAGTAAAGCTAACATTACAAATGTAGAATCTCCAAAAAGGTATTTTGCAATAGAAACTACGATTGCCCCTTTAATTGCATCACCTAAAAATGTAGCGATGAAATATCCTTTTCCATATACACGCCCCATATTTCTTGCGCCGGGATTCCCACTTCCTTCATCTCGGATATCAACGTTATATCTCCATTTCGTTACTATATAAGCGGTCAATATGTTCCCAAATAAATAAGAAGCGACCAAATACAAAAACTGCATACTATTAATCATATAATCATTCACTTTCTACATGGAAGTACTTATACAATATTCATGAACTATGTATATTGTACTTTTTTATCCACTTCCCTTTATACATTTTAACATCATATATTTACAAATCATACAAAAATTCTCATACGCTATTTTTAAAAATATATATCCCTCATTAAATAATATGTTCCTTTCACTGCCATTTCTGCTTGTGATACGAATGTAATTTCTTTCATACTTTCTTCACAGCATTTCTTAAATACAGCAAATATTTCAGGAACTAAACGCAATATACTGCCACTTACTGCAATTGGCGTTGAGTGCTTAAAGTTCAACTTGTTATAAACATTTACTGTAATCCTTGCCAATTCCTTTCCAGCTTGCAAGATAATTTCACGTGCATCATCATTCCCATTTCTCGCTTCCTGAATAACTAATGGCGCGATTGCTGCAACTTTATCTTTTGAAGAACTATAAACTAGTCTTTTTATATGAGACGACGTCAAAAGTTGAAATTCATCTTGAATCCTTAAGCTTAATGGGCAAAGTGCAACTCCTTGATCAAATTGATTCGCCATTCTTTTTAAACCTTGTAATGCAATCCAATATCCGCTTCCTTCATCTCCTAAAATATGTCCCCATCCACCACTATACTCGTACACTTCTCCTTTCTTTCCAAGACAAATTGCACCTGTGCCGCCAATTGTTAAAATTCCATCTTTTCCTTTTAAAACAGCTGCATGTGCAATCATCGCATCATTAAAAACTTCAATTGGTGTTCCATACTTCTTCTTTAGACGTAATGTTAATTCATTCGTATTTACTCCACTTACACCCGCTAATCCTAAACAAATACAAACGCAATGCCCATTTAATACACCTTTCTGGCATTGATCAATCACCTCCATAATATGCACAAGAACTTCTTCAAAATCTATTAATATATTTCCAAAACCACTTGTAGCTCTTACAAGTTCATTTCCGTCTTTATCAAATGCAATTGCTTCTGTCTTTGTTCCCCCGCCGTCTACTCCAATCATATATTTCATCTATTCGCCTCATTCATTTCAAATTGGAGGGAATGTTATATTCCCTAAAACTACAGATTCCTTTGCACCTGTTGCGCTCGGCACATTACTCGGATTACGATGATATGTTTCATTTGCTAAAATGGCAAAGGCGATTGCTTCCTTCGCTTCTGAAGAATAGCCTATATCTTCTTGAAGGAATAATGCACATTTTTCTTCTTTCAATCCATGCCGTATCATTTCTACAAGTGTATCATTATAACTTCCGCCACCACCTAGAATTACCTCATCGATTTCATAATACGGCAGAATAAACTCCTTATAATGATAAACAATTGAACTTGCTGTAAACCTTGTGACAGTCGTCAATATATTTTCTTTACTATGCTTTTCAAACCGCTTTAATAACTCACTGACAAATTCTTCTCCAAACTGTTCTCTACCAGTTGATTTCGGTGGATTCATTTTCAAAAATGGATGATTCATACAATATGTCAAAACCTCTTCTACAACTACTCCTTGTTTTGCAATGTTACCATTTTGATCATATGACAACTGAAACAACCTTTGACATACTTCATCCATTACCATATTACCTGGACCTGTATCAAATGCTATAACGCTTTTCTCACTTAGTTGACTTGGTATTACAGTCACATTACCAATCCCGCCGATATTTTGTAGTAGTCTATTTTTAGTTTGGTGACGATATAAAATAATCTCTGAATATGGTACAAGTGGTGCTCCTTGTCCTCCAGCTGCCATGTCCATCGTTCGAAAATTAGAAATAACCGTCGTATTCGTTTCATACGCTATAATTGCTGGTTCTCCAATTTGTAATGTAGAAGGAATCATACCTCCATCTTGCTGTGGCTGATGATAAATCGTTTGTCCGTGAGAACCAATTAAATCTAATTGTCTCAAAGGAAAATTGGCCTCTTTACAAACTTCCTTTACAGCGTTTGCGAAGCGTAAACCGAGTTTAAAATTCAAACTGCATATAAGTTGTACATTTGAATTTTCTATTGATAATGCCTGCTGGATATCATTTTTCATATCATTACAAAATGGCACAGTAGTAAAATGGATGAGTTCAACTTTAGAATCTACACCGCTTCCATCTATATGAACGAGTGCTACATCTATTCCGTCTAACGAAGTACCGGACATTACCCCTGCAACATACATAACATGCATGACCTCCTATTTACTAAAAAACAATCATGTAAGTAACCAACGTACAACCAATCGAAAACAATATAAATCTAAAAAACAACTGAGCTTTCGATGCAAACGATCCATCAATGAAAGAAACAACTACCGTAAGCAAAACGCTTGCCGCAATACTTGTAACGAGCCAAATACTATGCATTTGTGATAAATTTAGCATGCCTAATAAAGGGACAAAAAGTAAATTTGCACAAATCACTCCAAATAGTAATAAAAACACACCTTTATAACTAAATTTTATATTCATTCTATTTCCCCCTTTCTAGTTTTAATGTGAAAGAAGTGATAGACAAAAAGTCTATCACTCAAAATAACAGCATGCAGATTAAGGATTAACCGACTCTCCGTCACCATTCTTTTCGATTTCAAGCATATTTTTGTCGTACATTTTAAAGAATGGTAAATAAATAAGGAACGATATTGCTATATTTATAAAAACTAATACAATCGCACGCCAATCTCCACCTGTTGCTAAATATGCACCAATTGGAGCAGGTAATGTCCATGGCGGCATAATATGCGTTGGTGTTACAAATCCCATTGCGGTTGCAGCATACGCTATAGTAGCTGTTACTAACGGGGTAATGACGAAAGGAATAATTAAAATTGGATTTAATACAATCGGCAAACCGAATATAACCGGTTCATTTATATTAAAGATCCCCGGAACAATACACGTTCTCGATAATGCTTTCGAATATTTTGATCGACCAAATACAATCATAGCTAACACAAGCCCTAACGTTGCGCCCGAACCACCAATCCAAATAAACCATTGATAAAACGGTTCTGGTGCAATAAACGGAAAATGACTCGCTCCACTTGCTACAGCTTCACCGTTCTTTCCTAAATACACATCCCAAAGTGGCCTTGCCACAGTACCTACAACTGATACTCCGTGTATCCCGAAAGACCAGAAAAACGTAATTAAAAATACAGGTATAATAACGCCAAAGTAACTATCACCAGCTTTTACTAATGGTGCGGCTAGTTTATCTACAACGTAATGTAAATCAACTTTAAAAACGACTGTAATAAGACTCATCATAATAATAACGAATGCTGCAGGTATAAGTGCTTCAAATGAACGTGATACTGACGGTGGTACTTGTTCTGGCATTTTTATCGTTACGTTATTCTTCTTACAAAACCTTAAAATCTCAACTGATAAAATAGAGACGATCATCGTCACAAATAATCCATGACCTCCAAGATTTGTCATCGGAAGCATGAATCCTTTTTTATCAATTAACTCAGGCGTTAATGTTAAAAGTAGTGAACATACCGCAAGCTGTGCTCCTGATAAAGCATCTAATTTATAACTTTTCGCTAAATTATATCCTATTCCAAATGCTATATATAAGGACATAATAAACATAGTTAAACGATATGGTATCAATATACTTGTTTGATTCTTTAATGCCCAAACCGATATGAAACTATCTTTCGGCAGTGGTGGAAATGCTACTATTAAAAAAAAGCTTCCTACTATAATAAATGGTAACGCCGAAATAACTCCATCACGGATTGCTTGTAGATGCCTCTGCTCAGAAAGCCTTGCCATCGGGCCAGATAAGTTTTTATCAAGAAACGTGACAAACTTATTCATAACGCTTCCTCCTAACTAATTAATTCATTTACAGTTTTTAATAAAGTCGGGCCTCCAAGTGGCGTGTATGCTTGCGGTGGAATGATGCCACACGGAATAGATTCCTCCTCTGCAAATTTTTTTACAGAGTCAAATCGGTGTCTTATTTGAGGTGCAACCATTACGACATCCCAGCCATTCTTTACTTCTTCCTCTACCTCATTCGTTCCAATTGCATGCACTTCCATGTTCACACCATTTTTCTCCGCTTCTTTTTTTAAAGCGTTTACAACAATTGCACTGGACATTCCTCCAGAACAGACGAACAAAACTTTCATTTATTAATCCTCCTATACTTATAATTTATTACCCTTCAAATGAAAGGAAGTTTCACTTTACTAACAAGCATATGAAGTAGTAAATGAATTTAGTTATAATGAAAGTAAATTTCATTAAAAATATTTTTCCTATTAAATTAATGTTTCAATATGCAATTTTCTCTATTGCAAAGTCAACCTCGCCTCCTATATTATTTTAAATAATCATATGATAGGGAGGCGTATAAATGATCGTTAAACGTTTATTAATGATATGTTGTATCGTCATCTTGTTCATCCCTTTCTCTTTCATTCCCCCTCACTCTACTTATGCTGAAGTAAATACTGCATACAAAAAACATGAATTACGTGCTGTATGGATTGCATCTGTTCTGAATATTGATTGGCCCTCAAAAACTGGCTTACCCATTGAAAAACAGAAACAAGAATTTATAAGATTATTAGACGATGTAAAAAGCACTGGTATGAATGCAGTTGTTGTACAAATTAAACCAACCGCTGATGCTTTCTATCCTTCAAATTACGGTCCTTGGTCTGAATACATTACAGGAACACAAGGAAAAGATCCTGGTTATGACCCGCTTGCATTTATGATTGAAGAAACTCATAAAAGAAATATAGAATTCCACGCTTGGATTAACCCATACCGAATAACGATGAATCACACCGATATAAATCGATTATCAAATAATCACCCTGCAAGGCAACATCCCAATTGGGTTGTCCCTTATGGCGGAAAGTTATATTACAATCCCGGTATTCCAGAAGTGAAAAAATTTATAACAGAAGGTGCTTTAGAAATCGTGCAAAATTACGATATTGATGCGCTGCATATGGATGATTATTTTTATCCATATAAAGTAGCCGGTGAAGAATTTCCAGATCAGAAAACGTACGAAACATATAATAACGGTAGATTTACAAATATAGAAGATTGGCGACGTAACAATGTAAATGAACTTGTAAAAGATTTAAATACTGCTATAAAACAAGAAAAATCATATGTAAAGTTTGGCATTAGTCCGTTCGGCGTATGGAGAAATATAGCTGACGATCCGACTGGCTCTAACACAACCGCAGGCCAAAGAAACTATGATGACCTTTATGCTGACACACGTGAGTGGATACAAAAAGGATATATTGACTACATTACACCGCAAATATATTGGAATATAGGTTTCACCCCAGCTGCATATGACATATTAGTAGATTGGTGGGTTAAAGAAACAAATAACAAACCGATTCACCTATACATCGGTCAAGCGGTCTATAAAATTAATAATAACTCCGTCCCTGCTTGGTCTGATCCAGAAGAATATCCAAGACAAATTGCATTAAACCGGCTATATCCTGAAATAAAAGGTAGTATGCATTTTAGCTTAAAAGATATTAATAACAATCCACTTGGAGCTAAAGATAGACTCTCAAAAGACATATATAAATATCCTGCATTAATTCCGCCTATGCCTTGGCTTGATCATGATCCACCAAAACAACCGACTTTAAAAGGTGCCATTCCAAGAGATGAAGGTATTGCAATCGGTATCATTGACAATAGAGATAATGATTCTACTTATTACGCTATTTACCGCGCGAATGGGAAAAATGAAGTGGATATACAAAATCCGAAAAATTTACTTACTACTGTAAGAAAAACAAAACTTGGAGAAATTTATGTAGATAAAACCGTTATTTCTGGAGAAACGTATACGTATGTCGTAACTGCAGTTGATCGATTGCATAATGAAAGTGTGGCTTCTAGTCATACTACCGTTAGTGCAAAATAAAATCTCATAACAAAAAGCGCCCTAAAGCTGTGATACTTAGCTTTCAAGGCGCTTTTTGTTATTTATTCTTAAACTTCTCAGTCGCTGCTCTCATCTTCACATTTAAATCGTGATCAATTGAGTCGCGAATATCTCGCTCTACTACTTCCATTTCTTTTTGGAAATTTTCCAAGTAGATTTTCAGTTCTTCTTCCTTCTCTGGTCTTTGTGAAGGTGGTAATTGTACTACCAACGATAACATGGCCGTTAAATCTTTCATTAAGAACGTTTCAAGTTTATGTTGTTGTTCAAACATGCGTTGCTCTTGATAGTACGGAAGTGCATTCAATACTGAAATTGTAATATCATCAACCGTTCTTTGTAATGAAGGATTTATTGAGCGTTTATACGCTTGAATTGTATTTAATGCGTCTGGATAACGGTCATAAAAATACAATTTGTAAAATGATAAGTCTGTCGGTTTTACAGTTTGCTGTGTCTCTTGTCTTAAGAAATCTTTCACTTTCATCGCAGCTACATCAATATCTTCATTCGTAAGCTTTTTCGTAGTTTTTGCCATTACATGCACTTTTTTCTGCTTTTCTTTCGGTAACATCGAGAAGACTTGTTCTCTCGTACGTTGACCTGATGCACAAAATAGAGTATTTAATGTATTTTGTTCTTTCTTTCCTTCAGTGCGAATCCAGCGATAAAACAGTGGATGTTGTGTAAATTCTTGTAGAAACGGTATTGATTTGTTTGATAACTTATCTAAAGAATCTTGCGCTCTTTTATATGGCTTCGTCCATGAAAAATACAGCTTCCGTCCGAAATATACGACTAAAACAACGACAGTAAATGCTATTAAAAGCAATGTACCGAGTAGTAATAATACTGTTTGAATGAAACTCATTTGTTCACCTCCTCTAATAATACGTTATTTCCTTGGACGCTGAATGAGTTTCTGCTTCATCTCATCATTAAATGTGTCTAGTTCAATAACGAACTTCTTACTTGACTCGATAATACGTTCTGACGATTTTTCAGATGCTTCAATTGCAGCGAACACATTTTGGAATGATTCACGTAATTTACCCATGCTAATAGCAGGGTTTTCAAGCAATTTTGTCGTTTCTTCTGTATTTTGTTTTAACGCTTGAGAATTACTTAATACCATCGATTCAATTGCTTCATTTGTCGCATTCACTGCATCGATTGTTTTCCGTTGATTTGTTAACGCTAACTGAATAGCAGCTGAAACCGTTACAACGTTTTGCGTCATCGTAATTGCATTACGAATTGCCTCTGTTAACTTTTCATTATTTTTCTTAATAATGTCTACAGATGCGATAGATTGTAATAAAACACTTTTCGCTTGCTGCATATTACGTGTACGTACAAGTATCTTTTCTAACGCATCGTTAATTAATGGAATATCTCTTTGACGCTCTGGGTTTTGTTTCTCAGCTTCAAGCATGCCAGCAAGCTTTTTCCCTAAGTATACTTGTTTATCAAGCGCATGAATTTTATCGTGCGATTGTTCTTTAAGCATTTCAAGACCCACTGTATCCTCTTGTAAGTTATCACGGCCAATTAGAAGGGATCTAATGATTTCCTCGATTTGTTTATCTATTGATTGGTATTTATGCACGTATGTTTCAAGTGGATTTTTCTTGAATACTTTAAACATTATTTTCTTCATACCACTTGCTTTAAGTGAATTGGGATCAAGCTCTGATACCACTTTTCGTAATTCTAACAATGTATTTGGAATTTCTTCATTTTTCCCATTCATCATCGCTGTTACAGGACGTTTTAATGCTGACAACGTTTGTCCTGCTGCTTGTTGCTCTTTATCTCCTAAATCTCCTAGCTGAGACAATACTTTTGATAAATCTGTATTTTGCTCGCTATTTAACTTTTGTACATAAAGATCAGCTTCTTTATTCAGTTCCTCTAATTCTGCATCTTTTATAACTGTATCAACCACTACTTCTACATTATTATCTTTCACGATCGATACAGGTTCTTTTTTCTCGAGTTCAGTCAACAAAATCGCTCCTTTATTTATATGTGCGAATTTATATGCACTATATTTCATCTATTATATCGTATTTCATATACATTCTGATTGCTTGAAATCGATTTTTTTAGAAATGCCTGTTTATGCAGTCATTCCCTGTTTCTTACTATAAGTATACCTGTAAACAACATAATTTTCCTCAGACTTAAGACCTAGAGAACGACATGCTGAAGGCGGATTCTTCGTATGTTACGTATATAAATTATGTTCTTCTATCCTTCTGTACTCAATCTTTTGACATACACCCTTTTTCAATGTGATAATTATATTGCGCCCACTCCTATTTCTTCTTGCGCGCTACGAATGCTCCATTTTGAAATGCCAATAACACCGTTTCAAACATTTCATCTTCTTCTATCATTTTTTTAAACTCGGCTAATTCATTTGCATGAGAGGTTGCGTTATCAACAACAAGAAAACCCTTTGGTTGTAAAATGCGTTTTATATGCTCAAGCCACCACATGTATTGCGTACGCTCTGAATCTAGGAAAATAAAATCAAATGAATGATCTAATTGCGCATCTAAAAATGCCCCTGCTTCTTGATTATGAACATCAATCCTTTGTAAAAGGTTTGCCTTTTCAAAATTGACAAGTGCCTCTCCAACTCGTTCTGAAGAAAGCTCTACAGTTGTTACATTTCCATTTGTTTCTTCTACCGCATTAGCTAACCACAATGTAGAATAACCATTAGAAGTTCCGATTTCTAAAATGTTTTTTGCGCTACACCCTTTTACTAAAATTGATAAAAATTGCCCCATCTCACGAGTAATATTCCGTAATTTTTCTTCCCTTGTTTTTTTATTTCGATCATGCTCTTCTCCATATTGTTCAAGTTGAAATAATAATGAATCTAACGTATCCATTTTTTCCATCGCCTTTCCAAAGCAATATGATGAAAAAGCTCTTGCTGCCCGTCTACTTTCATTATATGCGAAACAAAAACCTTTTTCCTGTTATATGACAAAGATTTGAATTTTTTTATAGCATATTGTTTCGTTTTTTGGTAAAGTTAATTTCTACGTGCAATTATTCCATTCATATTATTTCATATTAAAATTGCAGTTATTAAATTATATAAACCCCATTTAAATGAATCGGTATTTCAAATTCAATTAAGCGCCCTTTTCGGACGCATTTTCTTTGTTTATATATTTCCAGAAGAAAGGATGCTTACAAATGAACGTGATTAGCTTAGATGCTGCTAGAAAACGAAAGCAGCATAAAAAATTAATGATTACTATACCGATTATTACACGTATTTATGAAGAAGACGGGGAAATTAAATTTGAGGTAGCTGGCGAAAAAGATGTACCTCTTGAAATGTTAGAAAAATAATAAAAAACGCATTTCTGAAGAAATGCGCTTTTTTATATTTTTACATTTAAATGCATAAGTTTTTCAGGGTTAACCATCATATAAATATTTGAAATTTTCTCATCCTCAAATACAAACGAAAGAACATAAGTTACTTTATTATTTATTGTAACTATAACTCCTGGTATACCATTGACCATTTTGAAATCAACAGTGTACTCTTCTGTCAATCGTTGTGCAATCCCAAAGAACAAACGTATAATTCGATCCGCAGAATAAATCGGGTTAATCGCAGTCGTAACTTTACCACCACCATCAGCTTTGAGTATAGCATCTGTTTTTAATACTTCTAACATACCTTCCGCATCCCCACACTGTAATGATGATACAAACTTTTCAACATAAGAAGCCATTTTCTCCGTGCTTAATTTTGATTGCTTCGGTTTCTCCAACATGCTTTTTCGAGCACGTTGAAAGATCTTCCTGCAGTTTACACTACTCTTATCAACAATTGAAGCTATTTCTTCGTATTCATAACTGAAAACTTCTCTTAATATGAAAACAATCCTTTCTACCTCAGATAATTGTTGTAAAAGTAATAAATATGCGGTGGAAAGGGATTCTTTCATTAAATAATAACTGATCCATCCTGATTCAGGTAATACGTGATGTGGTTTTACCAAGCCTTGCTTCACTAATTCATCTCGCTTTAACTTCGGAAATGGTAAATCAGCTAATTTATCACCATGAAGATGGCCAAGTTCTTTCTTGCCATAATTTATTTCAATACCACCAAATCGATGCGGTTTTTCAGAAACACCCGCCCAGCTGAGTACTTCATTTCTAATCATTTCACTAAATGACATGAACATTCACTCCTTATAAATGATTGATGTAATTTTAAATTAACATTTTCATTACTTTTTTCCATCAATCCAAAGTATGAATGGGAATACGAATATAGTTTGGTCTTAACACCTTATTCTTTATGGAATAAGTGAATTTATTAAGCTACCGACAACAGCACAAAACAAAGACTAGACACATATCCTAATTTTGTAACCTAACTTACCTATAGAAAGGCGGGTAATACAATTGACTGCCAACATCGACTATACCTCCCCCTCAACCAATTTTACTTATGATGTAAATAAAAGTAATTTTTTTCGGAAAGATGCCCAAAATTATATAAATGTACTTGGTATTAAACAATTAAATACTTTAGAAAATACTTCTTTATTAGATATTTATTTAAGTACAGGAAATGTTGTAGAACCACATATTCATCAAAATGCAGCTGAACTTGTTTATTGTATTTCAGGGTCTGCTGTTGTTTCTTTACTTAATCCATTTACGAATCAAATATTAAACTTACCGATAAAACCCGGGCAAGTTGCCAACATTCCACAAGCGTGGTGGCATTATGAAATTGCTACAGCAAATAATACTCATTTATTAGCTATTTTCAATGCTCCAGCGCCAGAAGTTATTTTCGGTTCTGACATTTTAAGATTAACTCCTGCTCATATGATGGCACATACTTACTGCCTCAATGAACAACAATGGAAACAAGCGGTTTCCCCTATTCAATCAACTACTGTAATTGGTCCTCCGTCAAACTGCAATCAAAACCGTGAAATGAAAAATTATCCAACCCAGCCCCTCGCTCAACAACATAATCCGCATCACCAAGATTCTTATTACTTCCCTCTTTACTGGGGCTATTAATTTGTAAATTTTCGAAAGAATCATCATTTATCTCCTAGGAAAATACCAAGGAGATTTTTTTATTGTATCTTCTCTTCCTATTAAAAATAGTAACAATTGATAGTGGACATACATATAATATTTATATATTAAATTGGAGGTGATAGTACTATGAGTAATTATAACTATCGAAAAAACTACTCTTATAATAAAAATAGTAGTTCTTCAGCATCCTCTCAATCTTCCAATTCTCAATCTTCCAATTCCCAATCGCAAAGAGACTTAGCGGAGCAAGGCTATGTAAAGAAAAAAGGATGTAACTGTAATAAAAATAAATAGTTTATCTTATGGATGAATTCTTTTTTAAAAGAATTCATCTTTTTTTACTGATCGGAAATTTTTAAAGTTACATAACTTATTACTTAAATGAGAAAGGGTAAATTATACTTTTTTATACGAACTTAACAAAGAGTAATTGTTCAATTAATTTATTACTTATTTTCCTAAAAAATATAGTCCTTCCTAAATTTATTAGGAAGGACTATATACAAACCCCTGTTTAATTTCCTACTAAACATTGTAACAAATTAAACGATATTAATACCTGCACTTACAAATCCAGCAACTGCAGCTATTGGACTTGCTGCTGTTAATGAAACATATAACAGTATTTTATCCCCAGCTGCTACTGGAATAGCTTCAGGTATGATTCCTGATGCTGTAGAACCAATCGCTATTGCGGCAAATGCTGGCGTTAATAATAGAGGTGCACCTTGTACTGTAAACGTATTGCTTGCTGCAGGTGCAGTTAATATTTGTATTTGCACTTGAACAGGTGATAATGGAGATAATGCAGCTGTTGCACTAAAGAAACCTGCTAATGACGTAATAGTTCCTGCGCGTGGTGCTACAAATGCATAATCACCTACACCTAATGCTAATGTGATACTTGTTCCACCCGTTAACGCTATACCAGGCTGACTAAATCCAAATCCGAGAAGAGTTCCTGTATTAGCTACTAACGCATTAACTAATGCTGCTGGTGTTGTACCTGAAGCAAACGGAATAATAGCTCCGCCACCAGTTGCACCTGTTGCTCCTGTTAAGCCTGTTGCACCAGTTAAACCTGTTGCCCCCGTTGGACCTGTTGCTCCTGTTGGACCTGTTGCTCCTGTTAAACCTGTTGCTCCTGTTAAACCTGTTGCTCCTGTTAAACCTGTTGCTCCTGTTGGACCTGTTGCTCCTGTTGCTCCTGTTGCTCCTGTTGGACCTGTTGCTCCTGTTGCTCCTGTTGCTCCTGTTGCTCCTGTTGCTCCTGCTCCTGTTGGACCTGTTGCTCCTGTTGCTCCTGTCGCTCCTGTTGCTCCTGTTGCTCCTGTTAAACCTGTTGCTCCGCCTCCTGGACCTGTTGGACCTGTTGGGCCTGTTGGGCCTCCTCCTGGAGTAGCACCAATTAATTGAGTTAATAAATTTAATAAAAGTTGTAAACTTGCAGGGTCAATAATTAAAGAGAAAAAGAATGGTGCAAGAGCACTGTAGAATTGTTGTAATAAAGAAAGTAATTGACTTAGATTTGGGTTAGGAGATTGTAGTAAATTAATAATACTTTGAATTAATTGTTTTAAGAAATTCCCTTCTGGAGAAGGTGCTAATTCATTTAGTAAGTTCAATAGTTGAGTAAACAAATTGAGTAAAGCTAATCTGTTTGCATCACTTGGATTTGCAAAAAACGCTGCAATAGCCGAAATTAAAGAGTTTAGTAAAGTAATTAATCTACCTAATTGCTCACTAGTAATCGGAACTGTTTGTGGATTGTTACAACACTCTGGAGTGAAAACAATCGGATTATTGCAGTGGTTATGACCGAAACAATTATTACTTGTCATTTATGTCCTCCTTACTTGTTTTATATTTGAGTTTTTCCTATTATAAGGATCATAAAGTTGTAAAAGAGTATGTGTTATATATTGACTTAAAATAGGAAACATGAAATATAATTAAACTTGCAAACGCTATTTAATTATGTTCATGACTCACATATTAATTATATGTTTTTAATAATTGACTGCTTAGATTAAATACCTAAACTTAAGAGTTTATTTTATTTTTCCACGTTTATCTCTTAGGTTCAAAGACACATTTTAATTTGAATACAAAAACCGAATTTACGATTAACATATATTCCGCAAGTAACAACATCATTTTTTCATATAAATAAAGAACATTTCCTTACTAAAATTGGGCTCACCTTATAAAGGTGAAGCCGTTTCTATTATAAAAAACTCTCATACAATATAGTGGACAAGTTATTTTATACTTCGTTCTAATAAAATATTGTAAGGAGTGAAAATTAATTGCCTATCATTCAACCATTTATGGCATCTAGAAGATTTACATCCACACTAGGAGCCGGCACAGGTACAGGTGCAGCTTTTGCAATTGCTGCCACAGCTTGTTTAAACGATGCGGGTACTACTGCAACCGCTTTTCCGACTTTCACGTATTACAACTTATATGTGAACGGTATTCTTCAACCAAGCGTGAACTCCAGTGTTACTACTGGTCCTACTGGTGCTATTACAATTCCTGGTGGGGATGCATTAGACGGCGGAATTCCAATTACAATTGAATTTATCGTCACTTAATGTTAACGAATGTAATTCAGAACAAAAAAGACAGATTCCTTTTCATTAAGAATCTGTCTTTTTTAATTAATAATAATAAATTGTAAAATAATTGAAGCACCTTGCGATGGTGGTTGGTTATCCAATAAAGTTAGTTTACCAGTACTAACTTCATAGAATGGTTGTGGTTGCAAAATTCCATTGATAAACAAATTTATATACGAAACCTCACTAGGTGAAAGTATATTCGTTGTACCATATTGAGCTATGCCATCTGCATCTGTATATATAAGTTTCTCTCCATCTGAAAAAGTGTAAAATAACAAATTAGTTGTTGTTATAGGGCCAATCCCCCACATCCATCAACTTAAGGATTTAGACTATTTTTGAAGTTAAAAGCACGTTACTATTTTCTTATGTTAATGAGAAAGGGTGACGTGTTTTTTATGAATATGAATCA
>NZ_JBPWAP010000047.1:0-43525 GCF_051776705.1 Bacillus cereus group sp. BceL291
TAGGTTTATTTGGTATGCCCATTTTTAAAGATACCAAATATTTCGAGAGTTTTTTGGTTATATGAACGAAAGTTCATTGTGTTTCCATTCTTAAGTGGATAGGCATGGGGAGTGAATGGGAAATGGAGACAAAGAAGGTATTCAAACCTTTTGCGATATGGAGTTTGGAAAAAGAAGAAGCTTTTTTAAGAAAAATGCATCAAAAAGGATGGGCTTTACAAAAGTATAATGTAATGTATACGTTTAAGAAAACTGAACCAAAAGATGTAGTATATAAAGCGGATTTTAGACTGGATTATAAAGATTCAAAAGAAAAACAAAAAGAATATATTGAAATATATGAAATGTGTGGATGGAAACATGTAACGAGTTTTGCGAAGTGGAATTATTTTTGTAAAGAAGTAGACGTGGAAAATGAGTTACCTGATATTTATTCAGACAAAGAAACGAAGATACAAAAATTTGTTGAATTGATACAGTTCGTTGCAATTATGTTTGTAATGTTAATTCCAGTGCTTTACTTATGTTTTCTTGGAGTATCAGAATCAGGATTATATAAAGGTATGGTTGGGTTTTTAGTTTGTATATATTTATATGCGTTTATTAATTTATTTAGGAAGATTAAAAAGTTGAAAAAGGAAATATTTTAACAAAGAGTGATATTCTTAGAGAAGATTATTGATGGGAATCAACTTCTCTAATTTCTATATATATTTATTTTGTTCATTCTTTTTTATATAATAAAAGACCAACTTTTTAATTCATAGAACTAACAGTTACAAAGATAATACCATAATACCAGTAACAACACCTAAAAAAATCATAAATGAAGAAGAAATAATCAATAATAACGAACTAGCAATTAATATTAATTTAATAGATTTTTAATTTTTAAAATGGTAGTAAAGTAAAAGACTATAAATAGTAGAAACAAACCATATTGTTAGACCGTAAGGAGTCGTTATTTTCTCCCAATCGAAGATCCAAAAGTAAAAGATGACTATATGACAAGTTAATAGTAGAAATATTGATGGAAGCGTTATTTTTTTATTATTTGTTTTACCTCGCTTATGTAAACATTCCCAAAAGAGTGCGAAGTTTAACATATAATAAGGAAGAAATCCATTTTTAATTAACTTATTAAACGAAAAAATCCCTTATAGAAAAATCTATTTCTATAAGGGATAATCATGTTTTTATTAGAAAGACTGATTTTGAGCAGGTTTAATAAATTGTTCTGGGTTTTCAACAAGCCCACATACAGCGCATTGGACGCGATAAGTAGGTCCTTGATAGGCCATATGAAAAGCATTCATCGTTTCATTTGTGTATTCTTCTTCCACTTGACCAGTTTGTGGATTTATTTTGACTGGTTTTACTTGTTGCTCAAGAATATTAAAGCGAGTACGGTTCGTTTTACAGCTTGGACATAGCATTGGTTCCATATGTATACACCTCCATTTGTATCATTTCTTAAAATCTTTAATTTTATGCAAGCAAAAAACTTTCTCAATATAAATAGGTGTTTAATGTATTTAAAATTCAGAAAAAATAAAATATAATAAAAGTACGAACTGGTTATGTCCAAACCAAATCTCCTGTTTTATGCCAATAAGCTGGGGGGCCGAGAAATCGGCCTCATTTTTTTTGCTCATTACTACAAGGAACAAGGTTTTTATGAGACTTTTGTCGAAATTTTAGGGATAGATATAAAGGGGGATGTAAAATGAATTTGAAAATGAAGTACATCATTTTATATGTAGAAAACTTTGAGGAATGTTTAAAATTCTATAAAGATATTTTACAGTTACCTATAAAAGCAGAGCACGGAACATATATTGAATTTAATACTGGAACTACCATTTTAGCGATGAATACGCGGCAAGATGTGAAAGAATTAACAGGACTACCGCTTACAGAAGGTGAATTACAGTCTTCTCATTTCGAATTAGGATTCGTTGTTGAGAATGTACAAGAAACGATTGAGCAATTTAGAGAGCAAGGTATTAAAATTTTAGTGGAGCCAATTGTGAAACCGTGGGGACAAACAATTGCCTACATTGCCGATCCAGATGGGAATTATATTGAAATTTGCAGTTCATTAGAATAAAAGGAGAAAAAGAGATGGGGTTTCCGAGACTAGAAACAGAACGTTTACAATTAAGAGAACTAACACTGTTAGATGCAGAAACAATGTTCCGTTATTTTTCAAAAGAATCTGTTATACGTTATTTCGGAATGGATTCTTTCGAAAATATCGAGCAAGCGAAAACAACGATTCAAACGTTTAAAAATCGTTATGAAGAGGGCAGTGTATTTCGCTGGGGAATCGAGAAAAAAGGGACGGGCCAATTAATCGGAACGTGCGGATTTCATTTAATTAATAATCATCATAAACGAGCTGAAATTGGTTATGAATTAGATGATACATATTGGGGACAAGGATATGCATCGGAAGCGTTACAGGCAATTTTAACTTACGGGTTTGAAACATTGCAACTTATTAGAGTTGCAATGTTGTATATGTAGAAAATAAAGCTTCTCAAAAATTATTAAGTAAAGCAGGATTTCAAGAAGAAGGATTACTTCGAAAACATATGATTCAAAATGGAGTTGCTCATGATACTATTTTATATTCTTTATTAAAAGAAGAGTGGAAGAAGTAATGAGTACAAACGAACTTATAACGATTATGAAGAAGCATAGGGAAAATAGATTCATTTTAGGTATAGATGGTTTAAGTCGATCTGGAAAAACAACATTCGTAGCCAATTTAAAAGAAAATATGAAACAAGAAGGCATTCCGTTTCATATTTTCCATATTGATGATCATATAGTGGAGCGTAATAAACGATATCATACTGGATATGAAGAATGGTACGAGTATTATTATTTACAATGGGACATTGAATGGTTAAGGCAGAAATTTTTTCAAAAGCTACAACATGAAACAAAATTGAAATTACCTTTCTTTCACGAAGAAACAGATATATGTGAAATGGAAAAAGTACAGATTCCTATTGTAGGCGTAATTGTTATTGAAGGAGTTTTTCTGCAGCGAAAAGAATGGAGAGATTTCTTTCATTATATGGTCTATTTGGACTGTCCAAGAGAGACAAGGTTTCTACGTGAGAGTGAGGAGACACAGAAGAACCTTTCAAAGTTTGAAAATAGGTATTGGAAAGCAGAGGATTATTACTTAGAAACGGAATTGCCGAGGGATAGGGCGGATTTAGTCATCCAATGATTTGAAAATAGAAGGTGAATAGAATGAATATTTTATGGGATTTTGATGGGACGTTATTTGATACGTATCCTGCATATACAACAATGCTTTCTGAAATATTAGGTGACTCAGTAGAAAAACAAGAAATATACAAAAACTTAAAAATATCATACTCTCATGCAATTCAGTATTATAATATTTCATGCGAGCAGGAAGAAAAGATTAAAGTTTTGAAGGGGAAATTCACGCCAAAAGATATGAAACCTTTTGCAGGTGTCGAAGAGGTTTTGAAATTTGCAGATAAAAATGTGATTATGACCCATAAACATAGGGCAGGGGTTATGGACATTTTAAAATATTACGGCTGGGAAAAATACTTTGTAGATATGGTTACAATTGACGATGGCTTTCCCCGAAAGCCCAACTCTTTAGCTTATAATCATTTACATAAAAAACATAATATTGATTTAGCTATTGGAGATAGAGAATTAGATTTATTACCTGCAAAAGAATTAGGTATTTCAACATGTATGTTTCAAGGTAATTGTGATGTAGCGGATTATTCTTTATCACATTACTCGGAGTTTTTTAAGGTAGTGAGTGATAGAGAGTTTTCTTTATAAAAAAAGTTATTAATAAGGACTGAATCTTTCATTTTAAAGGTACAGTCTTTATTTTATATAATTCTTTCATTTTATTCCGCATTAACGGGCAGCCTGATTGCTTCAATTAATAATCAGTGGAGGGTGAACAAAACCTCCACTGATTAAAGTTTCACTTTATTTTCTGTATATAATAATTACTAGAGATTAAAGGATAATCGTCCATCTTTATTAAGGAAGTGGCCAGTTTATTTTAACTAAATTATGGTTATTCATGTTAATATGAACTCATAGCTATATAGAAGGGGTGGGGTTAGTATGAAAACTGAAATAGTTCCTAAAAAGAAGTACAGTATAATAAGCTATGCATCTTTACTCATCGGCATTTTGTGTTTTCTATTCGTTTTTATAACGCCAACAAGGATAGCCAATGCAGGTAATATAGTTGGGGATTATATTACAATTGCCCTGACAGGTGTAGGTATCATGCTTTCAATAATCACAATGACGAAAAGAACAGAGAAGAAGGGAATTGCTATTCTTTCATTAATACTGTCCTCATCATTTTTTATATTTTGGATCATAGCAATTATCCTATTGTTTACTGGTCAAATTAGTTTTGCGCCGTAATGTGTAATAAAAAGAGTCCTTCTCGTATGATATCGGGTTCAGTTACGGGAGAGAAAATATAAAATAACACACAAATTAGGGATGTAAATCACATATGATTTAGCACCCTTTTTTTATTGTTATTATAGTGTTTAAGCACTTTTATATAGTTAAATAGTGTTCTAAATAAAAAGATAAATGGAAAATTTATGTTAAAATAGTTGTAGAGATTATGAAAAAATGTTCTTAAACTAACAGTCAGGTTACTTTAAGAAGGTTTTTTCAAAGGAAATGGTAAATATCATATTTTGAAGGGGTGATTGCAGTGGAGTAAGTGATTTTTTTAATCTTAGTTAAATACTTTGAAGGAAGGCATTTATAACTATGAATACAAAACTAATAATAGTAGAAGGGTTACCTGGATTTGGAAAATCAACCACTGCAAAGCTAATAAATGAAATTCTAAGCCAAAATAAAATTGAAGTTGAACTATTTTTAGAAGGAAATTTGAACCACCCAGCCGACTATGATGGTGTATCTTGTTTTAATAAATTTGAGTTCGATAGATTATTATCTAACAGTGGGGATTTTAAAGAAGTGCTCCTTAAGAAAGTTCTAAAAAAAGGAAGCAATTATTTATTACCATACAGAAAGATAAAAAATGAGTTTGGTGACCAGTTTTCGGACGAATTATTTAACATTATTTCTAAAAATGATATATACGAATTACCATTCGATAAAAATGTTGAATTAATTGCTGATAAATGGAATGACTTTGCTGAAACTGCTCTAGAAGACAATAAGGTTTATATCTTTGAATGTTGTTTCATACAAAATCCATTAACAATTGGGATGATTAAATATGGTGAACAAAAAGAAAAAATAATAAATTATGTAATGAAAGTTGCAAAAATCATAGAGAATTTAAATCCAATGTTATTGTATGTAGAACAAGATAATCTTGAATTTTCATTTAGGAAGGCGTTAAAAGAAAGAACTCCAGAATGGTCCACAGGAATTATTGACTATTACACTAACCAAGGCTATGGGAAAGAACATAACCATTCAGGTATAGAAGGAGCGATAAAAGTTCTTGAAGCTAGAAGGAATTTAGAATTAGAAATATTCGATATGTTAAAAATGAAAAAAGAAAAAATCAATAATACAAAATATGAAATTGACTCATATAGGTCAATGTTAAAAGATAAGTTAGCCATACAAATGGTGAAATAGCTTTTTACACTAACTGGTGCTTTAGTTGAATAAGGAAATAAAAACGCTCAGAATATCTTCTGAGCGTTTTAGTTTGTTATTTCTAATGGTTATTAGCATTTTTCTCTTCCTACACTGAACCCATTACTCATATGAAGGACTCTTTTTACTCGGTATCTTCAGGTTGATATTCTAAAATATCACCCGGTTGGCATTCTAATGCTTTACATATTGCTTCTAAAGTTGAAAAACGGACTGCTTTTGCTTTTCCATTTTTCAAGATAGAAAGGTTAGCCATTGTAATTCCAACCTTCTCCGAAAGTTCTGTTACACTCATTTTTCTTTTTGCTAACATTACATCAATATTAATAATAATTGCCATATTATTCACCTCAGACCGTTAAATCATTTTCTGATTTTATATCTATAGCATCTTTTAATAGTCTTTGGAGAACGGCAGCAAAGACCGCGATTACCATTGAAGAAAAAATCATAATCATTCCGATAATAATAATGCCAGGGGCATCATCTCTCTCTGCCACGAGATAAAAAAGTGGCATACCTAATACATATAATACACTAATTGCCAATGCGCTGTACTTAATATTTTTTAAAGCTTGAACAGATAGCTCTGAGAATGCGTTATTTTTATCAATATAGTTTAAAAGCTTAAATGTTTGGTACAGTGCGAAGTAATAAGGTATTGCTGTTGCGTATAAATTGATAAATACAAGATATTTAATATATGCAATATCCGGATATAATTCTGCGGCAAAATTTCCTATTTTAGGGACTAAAAAAATGCACATAGCAAGAACGGGGATTCCGATTAGAATTACAACGGTCTTTAAAAAGAGTGTGGATCCTTGTTTCATAAAAAGCACCTCATTTATTTAATATCTTATTAATTTAACATGAAATTTATTGTTTAACAATAAATTTTTATTTCTTTTAATCGAGGATTTATTGTTAAACAAGTAATTAATGAAAAGGATGTTAAATCTTTTTTATAAGATAAATGATACATATCGATATTTAATTAAAGAAAGAGAAAGTAACTATTGTTAGCTTTATGAGAATTGGGAACTAATAAAACATATGTAGGTTTTGGTATGGAAAAGGAAATAAGGTGTATTGAAATGAATGCAAAGTTTATGGAGGAACAATCATGTTGAATTATGGTGTGAAGATGAAAAAGTTACTATTAGTGGGAGCTATAATAGTAAGCGTATTAAGTACGGAAAGTATGATGAATTATCATGCGGCCAAAGCTAAGGTGAAAAAAGTAGAACACCAGCCTAAAAATATAATTATGATGGTTATGGACGGAACGAGTTCAACGGCGACAACATTGGCTCGCTGGTATAAAGGGGCACCGCTTACGTTAGATCAAATTGTAACAGGAGGTGTTCGTACGTTTTCGGCGGAATCAGCTATTACAGACTCAGCGCCAGCAGCAACAGCTTTAGCAACTGGAAATAAATCGAATTCAGGATATGTAGGTATATTACCTTCTATTGTAAGTTCGCCTAGCTTACAGCCAATAAAAGAAGAAGAAAAGTTACGGCCGGTCGCAAACGTATTAGAAGGCGCAAAATGTACTGGTCGTGCAACTGGCATTGTTGCTACATCTGAAATTCAGCATGCTACTCCGGCCGGATTCTCTGCTCACCATGTCAATCGCAAACATTTTGACGTAATTGCGAAGCAGCAAGTATATCAAAATATAGATGTCGTATTAGGCGGGGGAAAAGCGGCGCTGTTACCTATGAAAAGTAATGGAATCCGAAAAGATGGTGAAAATTTAGTAAAGGTGATTCAAGACAAAGGATACGATTTCGTTGAAACGAAAGATGCGTTATTGAACTCCAAATCTAATAAAATTTGGGGCTCTTTCTCACATCATGCTCTTGCGTTTGATATGGATCGTATAGCAACAAATCCAGAACAACCAACACTTTCTCAAATGACAGAAAAAGCAATTCAAACATTATCAAAAGATAAAGATGGCTTCTTTTTATTCGTAGAAGGTAGTAAGCCTGATTGGGCAGCTCATGCTAATGATCCAATTGGGATGATTAGTGATGTATTGGCATTTGATGAAGCGGTAGCAAAGGCGTTACAATTTGCGAAGAAAGATGGGGATACGATGCTCATCGCTTTAACTGATCATGGTAACAGCGGCATCTCTATAGGGAATAGGAATACGACAAAAGGATACAATACTACACCGGTTTCTGTATACATTGATCCATTGAAAAAGGCGAAAATGACACTTGAAGGAACTATAAATAAACTGAAATCTGATTTATCAAATGTAGAAGATGTAGCTAAACTATACGGTTTGGATAATCTAACTCATGATGAAAAAGAACAATTAAAAGTGGCAAAAAAGAAAATGGATGTAGGACGAATTCTTACTACATTATTGGCTAATCGTGCAAATATCGGCTTTACGACAGGAGGACATACAGGTGAGGATGTATTCTTACATTCTTATGGACCTCAAAAACCAGAAGGCTTAATCCAAAATACAGACATTGCGAAGACGATGGCGAAAGCGATGGGCTTTAACTTAGAAGAAGTAACGAATAAAATATTTTTAGAGAGTGAACAAGCCTTTAAGAAAATCGGTGCAACTGTAACAGCCAACAAAACCGAAGGAGCAAACCCGTTACTCGTAGTAAAACATAATAAAGTAGAAGCACAATTATTTGGTAACAAAAATATAATTCGTATCAATGGTAAAGGGTATGAATTAAGAAGTATTATTGTAGAGAGTAATGGAAAGTGCTATGTACCAGAAGAAGCAATTCAACTATTTGTAAAGCATTCTCGTTAAAAAATTGCCAACCAGTTAAGCTAACTGGTGGCAATTTTTTGTGTTTATTCTAAATATAAGTGTTCGAATTGTTTTGTAAAGTTTTCCATATGAGACTTGTATAAATGTTAAAGGGAAATTATATTTTTTTCTTACATTAAAAAATTTCGTTTTGTAGAATAAGAAGTTATACATATAGTAAAGTCTAATGTGTTATCAATTAATATTTACGAAAAATATATTAATAATTTAGAATTTCTTTAATGTTCATTATTTTTTATTTAAGGTTATCCGTTATATTTATAATATGTTTATTTCAATTTATTGTATTGAAGCTCAGTTTTATATAATTATAAAGCAATCATCAAAATAAAATCTCCACTAGAGTAAATTTATTATTTTTTTGCGGAAATTATTATGCAGCTAAGAAAACTGTAATTTATTGAATTAGAAATATATTAGAATTTAGTTGAAGAAAGAGAGAGGGAATAAAATGAATATAGTGCACTTACGTCCTAAACAGCGGTCTAAGTATCGCATTATGCTAGGGAAGTGGTATTACTCTACAAAGAGGTACATTCAGTGGTTAGCAGACGGAAAAACATATGCAAAAAGGTTTCAACAAGAAAAGCTACCTTGTACAGCAATTCAGCACCGAACGATATTACTTCGTAAGCTCAAAGATGTAGATATGTGGTATCAACAGAATAAGGTTGTTAATTTGAAAATTGCTGTTAAAAAACTAAATGGTATCGTCATTAGACCGGGAGAAACATTTTCTTACTGGCGTTTAATAGGTAAGCCAACGAGGAAAAAAGGGTATGTAGAAGGTATGGTATTACATTACGGATCTTTTCAAACAGGTATTGGAGGAGGTCTTTGTCAGCTTTCGAATTTAATATATTGGATGACTTTACATACACCACTGACAGTAACAGAACGATATCGTCATAGCTTTGATGTCTTTCCTGACTCTAGGCGCACTCAACCGTTTGGGAGTGGGGCGACTTGTTCCTATAACTATTTGGATTTACAAATTAAAAATGAAACGGACCAACCGTATCAACTTCACCTTTATATGACAGATGAACATTTAGTTGGTGAATGGAGAACAGTCTATCCGCAACTTTATCAATATGAAGTGTATGAGAAAGAACACTCAATTCAACCTGCATACTGGGGCGGTTATATACGACATAATGTGATTCAACGTAAAGTATATAATCAACAGAAACAGTTAATAGAAGATCAATATGTAACAGAGAATCACGCTATAATGATGTACGAACCACTATTAGCTTGTAATAATGAGAATAGTGAGTAATATGGTAATCCATAGATTAAATAGTATAGAAAATATTTAATTCTTATTTTTATTAAAAAAGCATGAATCCCAGATTTACTGGGTTTTGATTGTAACTAAGAACATATAAAAGTTCACTGTTATTTATAGGAGAGTCTGTTTGTTTTTATATCTTATGTATTTCACCCTGCATAAAAAAATATTTTTCAACATTTTATTTGTTGAAAAAGATTGAATATTCGTATTATAACGAATATTATGTTGTTATCGGCAAAAAACGATAATTTGCAGACACTGGGGAGGAAATACATTGAAAAAGAAAAAGAAATTAAAACCATTAGCGGTATTAACAACAGCAGCAGTACTAAGTAGTACGTTTGCTTTTGGAGGTCACGCAGCGTATGCTGAGACACCAACATCATCTCTACCAATAGATGAGCACTTAATACCGGAGGAGCGTTTGGCTGAAGCGCTAAAACAACGGGGGGTAATTGATCAATCTGCATCACAAGCTGAGACTTCAAAGGCTGTCGAAAAATATGTTGAGAAAAAGAAAGGGGAAAACCCTGAGAAAGAAATCTTAACAGGAGATAGTCTTACGCAAGAAGCCTCTGACTTTATGAAAAAAGTAAAAGATGCAAAAATGAGGGAAAATGAACAGGCGCAGCAGCCTGAAGTAGGCCCAGTAGCTGGACAAGGTGCAGCATTGAACCCTGGGAAATTAAATGGAAAAGTACCTACTACATCAGCGAAGCAAGAAGAATACAATGGAGCTGTTCGAAAAGATAAAGTACTTGTTTTACTTGTAGAATTTAGCGATTTTAAACATAACAATATTGATCAAGAGCCAGGATACATGTATTCTAAGGACTTTAATCGTGAACATTATCAAAAAATGTTATTTGGTGATGAACCATTTACTTTATTTGATGGATCGAAGATTAACACATTTAAGCAATATTATGAAGAACAATCTGGTGGTAGCTATACAGTTGATGGGACTGTAACAGAATGGCTTACTGTTCCAGGAAAAGCATCAGATTATGGTGCTGATGCGGGTACTGGTCATGATAACAAGGGACCTTTAGGACCAAAAGATCTTGTGAAAGAAGCATTAAAAGCAGCGGTAGCAAAAGGGATAAATTTAGCAGACTTTGATCAATATGATCAGTACGATCAAAATGGTAATGGAAATAAAAACGAGCCAGACGGCATTATTGATCATTTAATGGTTGTACATGCTGGTGTTGGTCAAGAAGCTGGCGGCGGTAAATTGAAAGATGATGCGATTTGGTCACATCGTTCAAAATTAGGTTCAAAACCATATGCAATTGATGGCACGAAATCTTCTGTTTCGAACTGGGGCGGAAAGATGGCTGCATATGATTATACAATCGAGCCTGAAGACGGAGCAGTTGGTGTGTTTGCACATGAGTATGGCCATGATTTAGGCTTACCAGATGAATATGATACAAAGTACTCAGGACAAGGTGAACCTGTTGAGTCATGGTCTATTATGAGTGGTGGTAGCTGGGCTGGAAAAATTGCAGGAACAGAGCCAACGAGTTTCTCGCCACAAAA
Source organism: Bacillus cereus group sp. BceL291 (assembly GCF_051776705.1). Taxonomy (NCBI): domain Bacteria; kingdom Bacillati; phylum Bacillota; class Bacilli; order Caryophanales; family Bacillaceae; genus Bacillus; species Bacillus cereus group sp. BceL291. The sequence goes on from NZ_JBPWAP010000047.1 coordinate 11,355, forward strand.
TAAAGAGTTTTTCCAAAAGAATATGAAGGGGAACTGGGCGAATATTCTTGAAGTAGATTATGACAAACTTAGCAAAGGAATCGGTGTTGCAACATATGTAGATCAAAGTACTACAAAATCTAAACGACCTGGAATTGTTCGTGTTAACTTGCCGGACAAAGATATAAAAAATATCGAATCAGCGTTTGGTAAGAAGTTCTATTACAGTACAAAAGGAAATGACATTCATACAACACTTGAGACACCAGTATTTGACTTAACAAATGCAAAGGATGCTAAGTTCGATTATAAGGCATTTTACGAACTTGAAGCGAAGTATGATTTCCTTGACGTATATGCGATTGCAGAAGATGGAACGAAGACACGCATTGATAGAATGGGCGAAAAAGATATAAAAGGCGGCGCGGATACAACTGATGGTAAGTGGGTTGATAAATCATACGATTTAAGCCAATTCAAAGGAAAAAAAGTAAAACTGCAATTTGAGTACTTAACAGATATTGCAGTAGCTTATAAAGGATTTGCGTTAGATAATGCAGCCTTAACTGTAGATGGAAAAGTTGTTTTCTCTGATGATGCAGAAGGTCAGCCTGCAATGACGTTAAAAGGCTTTACTGTGTCTAACGGATTTGAACAGAAAAAACATAATTACTATGTAGAGTGGAGAAATTACGCTGGTTCTGACACTGCGTTACAATATGCACGTGGCCCAGTATTTAATACAGGAATGGTTGTATGGTATGCGGATCAAAGCTTTACAGATAACTGGGTAGGCGTTCATCCAGGTGAAGGGTTCTTAGGAGTAGTAGATTCTCATCCAGAGGCAATTGTAGGGACATTAAACGGACAACCTACTGTGAAGAGCAGTACGCGTTATCAAATTGCCGATGCGGCATTCTCATTTGATCAAACACCAGCATGGAAAGTAAATTCACCAACACGCGGTATCTTTGATTATAAAGGATTACCAGGAGTGGCAAAATTTGATGATTCTAAGCAATACATCAACAGCGTTATTCCTGATGCAGGACGTAAGTTACCGAAGCTAGGACTGAAGTTTGAAGTGGTAGGCCAAGCTGAAGACAAGTCTGCAGGTGCAGTTTGGCTTCATCGATAAAATAAGGTAAAAAGAAGAGAAGCTGCGATAAGTCGGTGAAACTGACTGATTGCAGCTTTTTTCTTCTTGTGAAAAAACTCGCTGTTTTTTATGTACTTATTGGAAAAATATGAAGTTTCTTTGATACATAAAATGCTCCGTCTGTCCAATTATAGAAGCTATTTTGGACGTAAGAAATTTGTAAGTAATGAGTAAGAAAAAAGAGATTTTCATAGTATAAAATATTTATTATAGCTACTTTTAACACCTGCTACTAATAGTGTGCTATAATATGAATTAGCAACAAAAAGGAAAGGAATTAGAACAATGACCTTAGAAAATACTAAAAATTTAAAAAAACAAGTTGCTCCTTTTGAAAAATCAACGATTAAAAAAAGTGTTTGGCAACTGATCAACACAATCGTGCCATTTATTATTTTATGGTACCTTGCTTATAAAAGTTTGTCAGTTTCTTATTGGTTAACATTAGTTCCAGCACTGTTAGCCGCTGGATTTATGACAAGGATTTTCATTATTTTTCATGATTGTACCCATTATTCATTCTTTAAAAGTCGACGTGCAAATAGAATAGTTGGAACGTGTATGGGTGTTTTAACATTATTCCCATTTGATCAGTGGGGGCATGAGCATTCTATTCACCACGCTACGAGTGGTAATTTGGATAAGAGGGGTACAGGGGATATTTGGACGCTTACAGTAGATGAATATGTAGCAGCACCATTTAGACTCCGTTTAGCATATCGTTTATATCGCAATCCATTCGTTATGTTTGGGTTAGGCCCGATTTATGTTTTCTTGCTTAAAAATAGATTTAACCGAAAAGGTGCTAGAAAAAAAGAACGTATGAACACTTATTTAACGAATATTTTAATCGTTGCTATTGTAGGAATGCTTTGCTGGGCAATTGGATGGCAATCGTTTCTTTTAGTACATGGTTCTATATTTTTAATAGCAGGTTCAATAGGGATTTGGCTGTTTTACGTACAGCACACATTCGAGGATTCTTATTTTGAAGAAGATAAAGAATGGGAATATGTGAAAGCGGCAGTGGAGGGAAGTTCTTTTTATAAACTTCCAAAAATTTTGCAATTTCTAACGGGTAATATTGGATTTCATCATGTTCACCATTTAAGTCCAAGAGTACCTAACTATAAACTAGAAGAGGCACACAACAATACTCTTCCTTTAAAAAATGTACCAACAATTACGCTTGCTACAAGCTTGCGTTCACTCCGTTTCCGTCTTTGGGATGAGAAAAGTAACAATTTTGTTAGCTTTAAAGATGTCAAAAATATAATTAAAAATAATGTTTCTGTTCGGGTGAAATCTGAACTATAATTGCATCGTATATAAAATTCCCCTTAATCATTTTCGATTTAAGGGGAGTTTTTGTTTAAAGATTAGATGCCAGATAAGAAGAAAAATTAAATGTTTCAAATTGTAATGGAAGCAGATTAGGAATTGCTAGTACGTAAGTACAAATACAAGATGACAATAAATGCATTATGTTAACAAGTGGAGTTATCATGAATGTTCCATTACGATAACTGTTCATAAATCCGACGAAAATTAATAGCAAAAGGGGGATCGTACAACAGTATATCTAAAAAATTAGAAAAGACTTGAACGGAAATTTCATTCATTTTTCTTGGTGTTCCGCATTCCATACACTTAAATAGGATGCATATTCTAATTCATCTGGATTGTCATGTAACATAGAAATGAATTCTAATTTATTTCTATCACAATCTAGAAAGTATACACTTGCAGCGGGCATCCACCTTTGGACAATTGGCTCTTGATTTCCTTTTCCTTGACTTCCTATCACTTCTATTCCACGCTCCTCTAACCACGCTTTAGAAGTCATTAAAAACTCTAAATTTACACCAAAAGCAAAATGTCTCAGCTCAAAGTCTTCGATATTATTTACTTCCCATAGTCCAAGCATTTGTTTTTTATTTTCTCCGACCCAAAAGAAAGCCACTCTTCTTTTGGAGAGTTTTCTTGCTAAGGTTAATCCTAGCTTGTTTTGATAGAAATTTATCGCTTTTTCTAAATTTCTTACATGTAAATGAGTCTCGTATATGTTCTGTATCATTATGATCATTCCTTTCTTTCTTGGTAACTACCAGTTGAGTAATGAATGTAATTCTAATAATGTACAGCTATATCTGATATACCTATTTATTATTATATCGAAATTGAAATACGATAAATCCAACTGAGGTAGCAAGTTCAAATGAAAATTTTACTACTTTTGTAGGAGAAGAGAAAAATCCATTAAATTCAGGTGAACTCATATTTAAATAATAAAAAAAGACAACACATGAAGTGAAACGCCACGTGTTGTCTTTTTTGTATCGTACAATATTACGAAGTTTCGCTAATTTTAGTTTCACTTTGAGTGTTAGTTGCAATTCTTTTCTTAACTTTAAAGTGATAGTAGGTATAGCAAAAGATGATAAATGGTACAGTACAATAAATGCCTAGTCTTTGATCTGGGATAAAGATAAGACTTACTAATATAATGCCATACAATCCAAAACCAAGAATTGGTACAAGGGGATAGAGTGGAGTTCTGAACTTCAAGTCGTCTAATTTTCCACCTTCAGCTAAATAGTGTTTGCGGAAAAAGAATTGAGAAACACAAATTGACATCCAAACAATAATTGTTATGACTCCAGAAATGGAAATTAATCATAAGTAAACCGTTTCAGCAGCTACGACGCTTGTTAAAAGAGAAAAAGCAGAAATAGCTATTGTCATGATTAAAGCGTTGAGAGGAATCCCACGTGATGATAATTTCTTTAAAAATGCTGGAGCCATTTCGTTTTTTGATAAAGACCAAAGCATTCGAGTAGCAGCGTATAGTCCTGAGTTTGCAACAGAAAGAACAGCAGTAAGAATAACAAAGTTCATAATATCAGCTGCATATGGAATACCGATATTATCAAAAACAGCAACGAATGGGCTCTTTGTGAGTCCTGCTTCTTCCCAAGGAATTAAAGCAACAAGAACAAAGATTGCTAAGACGAAGAAAAACATTGTGCGCCATATAATATTTCTAATAGAACGAGGTAAAGTTTTTGCTGGATCTTCACTTTCACCTGCTGCGATTCCGACAAGCTCTGTACCTTGGAAGGAATAATTGACTGTAACCATTGTTAATAGAATAGCTGCAAGTCCATTCGGAAATAAACCACCATGATTTACGAAATTTGAAAGGAGTGGAGCTGGTTCGTCGCCTTTTAAATCAATAAAGCCGAACATAGCGGCGCCACCAAGAATTATAAAAGCTATAATGGCAGATACTTTTATACTTGAAAACCAAAATTCTGTTTCTGCATAACTACGAGCAGATAATGCGTTAATAGTAAAGATTGTAACGCCAAATATTAAACACCAAGCCCAAACAGGAATATCAGGAAACCAGCGCTGCATTGTAATACCGGCAGTTGTAAATTCAAGACCGGTCGTATTCGCCCAGCTTAACCAATACAACCATCCGATTGTAAAGCCAGTTGCAGGATTGATGAATTTAGTGGCATATTCCTGGAAAGAACCCGAAACAGGCATGGCTACAGCGAGTTCACCAAGACATAGCATAACGAAATACATTAATAATCCACCGGCCATAAAGGCAAGTACGGATCCACCAGGTCCAGCTTGACTTATTATAAAGCCAGATCCGTTAAATAACCCCGTTCCAATCACACCACCGAGTGCAATCATGAATAAGTGTCTACTTTTCATCGTACGTTTTAATTCATTGTTTGTATTGTTTACTTGCGCCATTGTTTTCCTCACTTTCGTAGTTGATAGAATAAAGTTTGATGTTTTTCCGTATTATGGAATGTATTCCGTGATGTGAAATCTTGTTATAATTTTCAGATAATTAAAAAGAAAAGTCAATATTTTTTTGTTTGCGTTTTCAATTCGTTGTTAGTGATATATTTTTATTGTTAGAAAATTGAATAAATATATTGATTTCATTTCGAATGTTTGCTAAATTGATAGTTAATTAAACGTACTAACATACTACGAGTAAAGTTGAGGCGAGTTATGGTACAGTCCATTGATCGAGCGATAAGTATTATTAAATTATTGAATTCTACAAATGAAAAAGAGTATTGGGCTATTTCTGATATAGCTGATGGAACACATCTCCCAGTTAGTACAGTACATAGATTACTTAACTCTCTAATGGAGCATGGGTTAGTTACACAAATACCAGAGACAAAACAGTACAAAATTGGACCAATGTGGATGGAAATAGGGTTACGTCAATTGGAGAAGGTAGACTACAGATCAGTTGCAAGAGAAGTGATGAAGCGGTTGGCCTTTGAAGTCGAAGAAAGTGTCTATTTAAATATTCCAAACGGAACACATTCTATTATCATTGAAAGAATTGATAGTCCTTTAAAAATTCGAGTTATCGATAATCTAGGGGAACAAATTCCACTTTCAATTGGTGCCGCAAATAAAACGATGCTTGCCAATATGAAAACGAATGAAATGGAACATATTGTAGAACATTTACTTTCTTCATTACCAGAACAAAAGCAAATTCTTCTTAATCAAATAAAGCAAATAAAAAATGAAGGATATGCTGTCAGTTATGGTGAAAAAACAGAAGGGACAGCTTCAGTAGCTGCACCTATTATCGGATTTAATCATAAAGTAGTAGGAGCATTAAGTGTTGGGTTAATTAGTCATCGTATTAATGATGATCGACTATCTTTTCTTATTAGCAAGGTAAAACAAGCAGCTCATGAAATATCAATAAAAATCGGCAGTACATCAGAACTATAATTTTGATAGCTGTCGTCATTTTTTATTCATATACTGGAATTCGTTTTCATAATGCGGAAAAAATAGGGGGATTTATATGTCAAGGTGGCAATCAAAAGAACAATTGATTCAATTATTAAGCAGTCTTGTTGAAATTCCTAGTATTACAGGTACAGAGGCTGAAGTGATATTGCCAGACTTTGTTGTGGAGCAATTATCTGATTTACAGTACTTCAAAGAAAACCCGCACCATGTGCAAAAAAATCCGACGGGGGACGGACGATATTTTGTTACAGCACTAGTAAAGAAAAGTGATAGTACAAAAAATACTGTAATTCTAGTAAGTCACTTTGATGTTGTAGATGTACAAGATTACGGAGTGTGGAAAGAAGATGCATTTAATCCTAAAAAGTTAACATCTATGTTTTATTCTCATAAAGATGAACTTCCAGACCATGTACGTGAAGATATAGAACATGGAGATTGGCTGTTTGGTAGAGGAACAATGGACATGAAATGCGGCCTCGCATTACAAATGGCAATGATTGAACAAGCATGTGAAGGAAGATTCGATGGGAATGTTCTTTTATTGGCTGTACCAGATGAAGAAGTGAATTCTGTAGGGATGAGGGCCGCTGTTCCGAGACTATTAGATTTAGCAAGAGAGCATAATTTAGATTATAAAACGGTCTTAAACTCAGAGCCTATGTTTTCAAGACATCCTGGTGACCAAAATAAGTATATTTACACTGGCTCTATTGGTAAAGTGTTACCTGGTTTTCTTTGCTACGGAAAAGAGACACATGTAGGTGAACCTTTTGCAGGGTTAAATGGGAGTTATATGGCTTCATTAATAACAGCAGAACTAGAGTTAAACACAGACCTTTGTGATATTGTAGAAGGGGAAGCGAGTCCTCCACCAACTAACTTACTTCAAAGGGACTTAAAAGAGGATTATTCTGTACAAATTCCGCATCGTGCAGTCACATTATTTAATTTGTTTTTATTAGAAAAATCAATGACAGATGTAGTTTCATTGTTACGTCAAAAAGTAACGAAAGTAGCAGAGAAAATAGAAGAGTCGTATGAAAAACATGCATATCGTTTTTCTAAATATAATCCATTTATACCACCTAATCTCAAAGTAAATGTATTAACTTATGAAGAGCTTATCACATATGCAATTGAGCAACATGGACGAGAAAAAATAGATCATATTCAATCTAATATTATAAAAAATAGAGGAGATAAAGATGATCGTGCGGTAACGATTGATTTAGTAGATAAATTAGCGATTTTATGTAAAGAAAAGGCACCGATGATTGTACTTTTCTTCGCTCCGCCGTACTATCCAGCTGTGAGTTCACGCAACAATCCTTTAATAAAAGAGGTAGTTGTAGAAATGGAAAAGTATGCACATTACAATCATAAAATTACATTTGAAAACCAAAATTATTTTGGGGGGATTTCAGATTTAAGCTATGTAGGCTTGCAGTATCCACTGGATTCAATGAGTTCGCTTGTAGACAATATGCCATTATGGGATAAAGGCTATTCAATTCCGCTTCAGGAATTAGAAGAGTTTGATGTTCCAGTATTAAATATGGGACCGGTAGGAAAAGATGCACATCAATGGACAGAACGTCTAGATGTAAACTACGCATTTGAAACACTATTAGATATGTTACCGAAATGCATTGAAAAATTATTAGTTTCTAATAAAATTACACAATCATAGTAGGGAATAGGTAAGGGATAAAACAGAACCTTTAAAGAAGAGTCGAATCAAATTATTTTAATATAATTAAAAAGTAGAACGGCCAAGCTCAATTTTATATGAGTTTGGCCGTTTATCATGTAGTGAATTTTTAATTAAAATTATGTGAATTCATAGCTAACGTAATCTCTTTTATAGTTTTATTTTTTAGTTTGACCAGATAGTTCAACAGACTTTTGCGTACAACGCTGCATAGCTGAAATAATCGCTGTTCGTAATCCTTTTTCCTCTAATGTTGCTACAGCTTCTATTGTCGTTCCGCCAGGAGAACAAACCATATCTTTCAATTCACCTGGATGTATTCCTGTTTCTAGTACCATTTTTGCAGAGCCTAACACAGCTTGAGCAGCGAATTTATATGCTTGATTTCTTGGCATACCATCTAGTACAGCAGCATCTGCCATCGCTTCTATAATCATATATACATAAGCTGGTGAAGAACCACTTACGGATGTGACAACATCCATTAATTTTTCACTTACGATCTCTGTTTGACCAAAACTATTGAAAATGTTTAGTACATCTTCTAAATTTTTTTCTGTCACCATTTCATTAGGGCATAATGCAGACATTCCTTCTCCAACAAGAGCAGGAGTATTAGGCATTACTCTTACAACCTTTACTTTTTTATTAAAGGCATTTTCAGTACTTTCAATACTTTTTCCAGCAGCGATCGTAACGATGATAGCATCGTTTTTGATTACTTCTTTTATTTCATTAATTATTGATGAATATAGGTCTGGTTTGATTGATAAAATTAAAATATCAGCATTTTTAGCTACTTTATTGTTGTCGGTAGTTGTAGTTAGCCCATATTTTTCACTAGCATTTTTTAAATTAGCAGTGTTTAAATCTGAACAAATAATTTGATTTGAAGATACTATATTTTTGTTTATCATTCCGCCAATCATAGCCATTCCCATATTTCCGCAACCGATGAATCCAATTTGTTTATCCATAATAACTCAATCTTGCTCCTTTTATAATCAATTATATCGGTTTGATATTATTTTCTTAGAATAAGAATAACATCCCTGTGCAATATAAAGAAACATTCTAAGAGAATATATTCCTTTTTGCAACACTAAAAGACAAAAATTAATTATATTCGACATTATGTAAATATATACACTATAATGTAAGGTTTTATGTTTATGAATATGAGTTAAACTTATATCATTTTGTATTTTCATTCAGTAGGGCGATAATTTCATACAAATAACTTGTGGCTCTATTTATTTTTAAAAATACCTCTTGACACCGAATCGAACTATATCGCATAATATAAAAAAATTAGATTGAAAATCGTTGAAGGGAATTAGTACATATGTCTTCTTGCGAAAGAGAGTGGAATTCACCGGCTGAAAGATTCCTCGTATAGAATATATCGAACCTATCCCTGAGTCTTAAATGAAAGTTTAGGCGTTCGCCTGCGTTATAGGCACCAAGTGGATATCTATGTATATCAATTAAGGTGGTACCGCGGAACAATGACCGTTTCGTCCTTTTTATTTTATTAAGGGCGAAGCGGTCATTTTTATTTTGCTCTAAAATACTTCAGTGCAGCATTGATGAGAATAGATATAGTTACAAAGTGAATGAAGTGTAATTTATAAAAAAACTTTGATTTTAGACTTGGGGGATAAAAAAGTGAAAAAACAACGAATTGTTGTAAAGATTGGGAGTAGTTCCTTGGCAGATAGTCATGGAGGCATCTCTACAGAACAGCTTTCAGATCACGTTGCCGCATTGGCTCGGTTGAAAGAAGATGGGCACGAGGTTGTGTTAATTACATCTGGAGCCGTCGCTGCAGGTTTTTCAGCGCTAGGATATCCTAGCAGACCTGTAACGATTAAAGGGAAACAGGCTGCAGCAGCTGTCGGACAAAGTTTGTTAATGCAGGCGTACACGGAGGAGTTCCGTAAATATGGCATCGTTACTGCGCAACTTTTGCTGACGAGAAGTGATTTTTCTAGAAAAGAACAATATAGTAATGCTTACGCTACGTTAGGAGAATTATTAAACCGTTCCGCTCTTCCAATTATTAATGAAAATGATTCCATCTCTTTAGAGGAGCTAACGTTCGGTGATAATGATATGCTGTCAGCTTTAGTAAGCGGGCTTGTTTCGGCGGATATGCTTATGATCTTTACGGATGTGAACGGGTTATATGACAAAAATCCTCAGAAAAATGCGGATGCAAAAAAATATTATTTTCTTCCTGAAGTTACGGAAGAAATTTCTTCTCTTGCAGGAGATGCAGGCTCAAAACTTGGGACTGGCGGTATGAAATCAAAAATCGATGCTGCAAAGACAGCACTCTCTCTTGGTGTGAGTGTATTTATCGGAACAGGACGTGGACAGGAAAAGTTTGTAGATGTTTTGAAGGGTAAGGGTGATGGAACGTATGTTGGTAATGCTCCTCAAAAAGAAATGAAGATGAACAAGCAATGGATTGCCTTGCATTCGCTTGTTAGCGGACAAATTGAAGTAGATGCTGGGGCAGCTACTGCCATCATTCAGCATGGGAAGAGTTTACTTCCAGCTGGTGTTACGAATGTATCAGGATTTTTCCAAGTGGGTGAAGTTGTAGAGGTTGTAACGCAACAAGGGCGCGTAATAGGAAAAGGACAATGCACATATAGTGCAGAGGAACTAAGAGATGTAAAAGGTATGCAAAGCCAAGATATTCAAGTAAGAGGCGAGAGACATAGTTATGAAGTCATCCATAGGGATCATTGGGTTTCACTTTAAAAAGGAGGAAATAAAAATGAATGAAGTGTTAGCAAAGGGGATAAAAGCAAAAGAGGTTGCTAGAGAACTTGTGCTTAAAACTACAGATCAAAAAAATGAAGCACTTGCTGCAATTGCTAATCAGCTGATAGTAGAAACAGCTTATATTTTAGAAGAAAACAAACGGGATATTGAAGAAGGTAAGGAGAAAGGATTTTCTCATTCACTCCTTGATCGCCTTTTGCTGAATGAACAACGAATTGTTGATATGACAGAGGGTATTAAGCAGTTAATTGAATTACGTGATCCTATTGGAGAATGTGTAAGTGCATGGGAACGACCAAATGGACTATCTATTCAGGAGATGCGCGTACCACTTGGTGTTGTCGGAATGATTTATGAGGCAAGACCGAATGTAACTGTTGATGCTGCTACAATTTGTTTAAAAACAGGAAACGCAGTAATACTACGTGGTAGTTCTTCTGCTATACATTCTAACAAAGCTATCGTTAGCGTTATTCACCGGGCGCTTAAGCAAACTAGCTTGCCTTCAGAAAGTGTACAGCTCATAGAAGATACAACGAGAGATAGTGCAAAACAGTTGTTTACATTGAACGAGTACTTGGATGTTCTTATACCAAGAGGCGGTAAACAATTAATTGATACAGTAGTGAGAGAAGCGTCTGTTCCAGTACTTGAAACAGGTGCGGGAAATTGTCATATATTCATTGATGAAACAGCAGATAAACAAATGGCGTTTAATATTATTATAAACGCAAAAACGCAGCGTCCATCTGTATGTAATGCAATTGAGACGATTGTACTTCATGAGAATTGGGCAGAGCAATATGGTAGCGAGTTGTTTTCTTCCTTGAAGGAAAGAGGAGTGGAGCTACGTGGTGATAATAAAGCAGTGGCGATTGATCCTTCTATCTTACTTGCGACAGAAGAAGACTGGGAAACTGAGTTTTTATCTCTCACACTAGCAGTGAAAGTGGTTTCCACTGTTGAAGAAGCGATTCATCATATAAATACGTATGGATCTATGCATTCTGAAGCGATTATTACTGAAAACGAGGAAAACGTCAGCAAGTTTTTTACTTCTGTAGATGCCGCGGCACTTTATCATAATGCATCGACTCGTTTTACAGATGGATCCGAATTTGGATTCGGAGCGGAAATTGGTATCAGTACACAAAAGTTACACGTAAGAGGACCAATGGGGCTTCCAGCATTAACTTCTACAAAATATGTGATTCGTGGAAATGGGCAAATTCGAAAATAATAATAAAAGACACTCAATTGGCTTGGGTGTCTTTTTTTATAAAAATTATTTACCATACAAATAGCCCAACGAGCATAGCACTTAATAAAGAAACAGCCATCCCGCTAACAAGAAGCTTCCAAACATTTTTACCGATGACTGATGATTTTTCTCCGCCAAATAATGAATTGTAAGTTCCGTAAATCATACCTACTGTACTAAAGTTAGCAAAAGAAGCTAGAAATGTCGTTGCAACCGCAACCGTATGCGGTTGTAACGACTTTAAGTTTGATTTTAAATCCATCATTGCAACAAATTCATTCGTCGTTATTTTGATCCCCATTAATTCAGCTACATACATAGCATCACTGCCTGATAAACCGAGTAAAAATGCAAAAGGACTAAAGATAATGGAGAAGATTTTTTGAATTGTTAACCCCGTTACAAAAAATCCTAAAATCCCATTTAAACATGCTGTTAAAGCTACATAACCAATTACCATAGCTAAAATAACGATAACCATATTCATCCCAACTAACATACTGTTTGAAATAGTAGAAAAGAAATCCTTTTTTTCATGTTTTGAAGGTGTGTAAACAACGTCTTCTTCTTTCGAAACTTCCACAGGATTTAATACATTGGCTAAAATTAATGCGTTAATACAATTTAATGGAATGGCACTGAAAATATATGTTGCTGGCACCATTGATAAATAAGCGCCAAGAATGGATCCGCTAACGCTACTCATACTCATAATTCCAAAAGTTAATAATCGATTTTCTTTTAACACAGATAATTGATCACGAACAACCGCAAGTGCTTCGGTGTTTCCTAAAAACATCATTTGAATCGAAAAGAAACTTTCTAACTTTGGTAAACGAGAAATCTTTGAAATAACTGCACCTACTTTATCAATAATCCAAGTTAAGATTCCGAAATAAGATAGAATATCGAAAAAAGTAATAACAAAAATGATAGGAAGTAACGCACTAAAGAAGAAATCAATGTGCTGACTTTCCATAGCTGAAGGAAATGCAAATCGAATACCTTCATTCGCACATGCTAGTAGCCAACTGAAAAATGACGCAATTTTATTAATGATAATACTGCCGAGCTTTGTGCCTAACATAAACCATGTAATAAAAAGCTCCAATAGGATGAGAATTACAATTGGTCTCCATTTTATATGTTTTTTATTAGGCGAACATAAGAAAACGATTAATATGACAACGAAAATCCCTAACATATTCAATATGAAATGCATGTCAACAACTCCTTGAGGCTTATTATTTGTATATAAAAAAGCATCTATTCTTCCAAATTTGGATTATGATTAGAAGTTATGAAGCATGTAAGTTATGTTAGGAATCAATGTATTTTAATTTGCTTTATTTTGAGTAATCGCAGTAATTATCGAACAATTAGTTGTTTTCAATTGTTTTGTTGGATATTAAACGTATGCGATTTTAAACATCGTTTATCCCGGATTAACGGGCAGTAAGACTTTTACCTCAAAATTCAGGGAAAGCAAAGAAGTGGGGATGGGCTGCCCGCAAAATCCCGATTGGTAAGAGCTGATTAAAATTTCACTTTATAAATAAGAACGGTGAGTTGGCCATGAACCTTGAAGTTTCCGAAGCTGTATAATTTGTCCTGTATGATAAGCATCATGCAAAAGGATATTCATATATTGTTGCCAAACTGGTAGAGAAGGACTTAGTTGATCTAGTTCTGCTTCTTGAAGGGCGGTTAATGAAGATTGTAAGGCATCATGTACTTGAAGCGTTCGCTTTACTGTTTGTTGCCAAGCGTCATCATCATTAGGCTCACCTTGGATAAAGGTTTCATCATTATTTTGTGGAGCAACAAATGTATTATCTTCATGTAAGCGGGAAAGTAAGCGCTCTTTAAAAATTAATAAATGGTTCACATTTTCCCAAATCGTATTACTGGCAGCACCTTCTGGTTTCCAACATGCTTGTTCAGCAGTAAGATTTTTTAACGCTTCAGATATCGGTGGGTACCATTCTTCCTCGTAAAAAACTTGTTGGACTCCATTTTGCAACATTTCTTTTCTTCTCATTCTTATAGCCTCCTGCTCATTTTTCTTAATGAAATAATTTCTCTCTTCTCTTTAATAAACCTTCTCTATAGTTGAACAAGAGAGTGAAATACAACGTATAATTGAGCCATTAAAAAATCTCATTTTTAATATGATATTTAATAATCAAGGCTTTCATTGAGTCAGAATGAAAAGAGTATAAACCTTTTTTTGTTTGCTCATTGATTAAAGTTTTTTTAAAGTTGCAAAACGGTTCTAAAAATATAGAAGGTAAAATTCGATAAAAATAGAATATATTATATAGCAAACAAGGAGGGGATAAAAATGGAGGTCTATCACATAACGAGCAGAAAAAGGGAAACATACAACGTTCAGGTGAAATATTCGATACTTTTCGAATGTGCACTTGGCATTGCTGCGATTACTCATAAAAGGTTAATTGATACTCTTGAAAAGAGTCAAAATGAATGGGAAGAAATTAAGGAAGCATTAACAGAAGAAATGAGAGAACACTTACAGTTTGTAGAAGAACATAATACGTGGAAAGCATTACTCCAGTTATTGTATGAAGAGGATTTTCAAGATTTATCGCAGTTTAATTTTAAAATTGATTCATTTTCAGAAGAAGATTTGAAATTTATATGTTTACCGTTTTTAGGAGAGAAGTATGAAGAGAAAAGACGTTTAGCTGCAACGGGAGTTGTATGTGCAATACACGAACTAAAGGAACTAACAGATAATCATCAGTTTTTTTCTACTTATATTAGCTTTATATGTAATGTAGATGTACAAGTGCTGAAATCGCATTTAATCGCTGTTATGACAGGTTGGTATGAGAGTGTTATTAAAAGAGAGGAAGAACAAATACTTTCTATATTAAAACGAGATTATGAAGCGAAAAATGAAATGAATAAAAAGATGAAGCCGGAAGAGTTTGTCGAGTGGGCGACTGGCGGAGTGAACTATATGCCAGAGCCAAGTGTTCATCACGTACTTCTTATTCCGCAAATGACGTACAGACCGTGGAATATTGAAGCGGATATTGATGATACGAAAGTATTTCATTATCCAGTTGCGAATGAAAGCATTCATCCTGAAGATCCGTATGGACCGAATTATTTTTTAGTTCAAAAACATAAGGCTCTTGGGGATGAGGCGAGATTGCGAATTGTAAAAATGTTATTTGAAAAAGAACGTACATTACAGGAAATAACGGAAAGATTACAGCTTGGTAAATCGACTGTACACCATCATTTGAAATTGTTACGTGCAGCGAAGTTAGTTGATATACATGACGGAAAATATGTATTAAGAAAGAAAGCAGTACAGTCTTTAGCGAAAGAATTAGATATGTTTTTGAATAGATAATTAACAACGAGAATGTACATAAAGGGAGGAATATAAAAGAAAAGTTGGTGTGTGAAATTGAAAAATATATTGAAAAATCGTTCGTTCTTTTTTATGTGGATTGGTAGTGCAATCTCTGAATTAGGAGGGGCTTTCGGAACGTTATGTAATTCAATTCTAGTATATGAGTTAACAGGATCGGAAATGGCTTTAAGTAGTATGTGGCTATTATATTTCATCCCATCACTCATACTGCAATTAATAAGTGGCCCATTTATTGATAAATGGAGCCGGAAGTGGATTATGATTTTTTCACAATGGATACGGGCGTCCGTATTCTTATTACCTTTGGTGATGCTAGTTACAGGTAGTATAGAAGTTTGGCACATTTATGTTGTTCAAATTGTAGTGGGACTTATTACACCTCTTTATACACCTGCAAGTCAAGCAATTACACCGAGCATTGTAGGTCAAGGACAACTTCAAGACGCAAATGCGTATATTGATGGAATGACTCGTCTCATGATGTTTCTTGCGCCAGTATTAGGTGGAGTAGTCATTCATTTCATTGGAACAGAACTTACATTATCTTTCGTATGTATTTGTCTATTTGTTAGTGGTGCTTTCTTACTTTATATAAAAGAAAAGAGAATTACAACAGATATACGAAAAACGTGGCTAGAACAATTTCTTCAAGGTTTTACATATTTTTTTACAAAACCAATCATCGTTTGGCTTGGTATATTTCATACTTTCGTGCAGTTTGGAGTAGGGGTAACGATGGTCACAAATCTTCCTTATATAAAAGACGAGCTGTTAGCGGGATATGCAGAGTACGGCTATTTTATGGCAGGTTTTCCACTTGGCTACGTAATTGGCTCAGTAGTAGTCGGAAAAGTAACATATAAAAGCCGGCGTATACTTATGCTTGGGGGATTGTTTATAGGGGGACTCACATACATTTCGCTAGGGTTCAATCATAGTATTATCATTGCAATACTAATTGAAGTAATAGCAGGGATTTGTATTGCATTTTTCAATGTTCATAACACAACAATATGTCAACAAATCGTCCCGAATAATATGATAGGACAAGTATTTTCAGTGCGTTTATTTTTCATACGATCCGCTATGCCGTTAGGTGTGTTAGTAGGGGGAATATTGAGTGAAATGTGGGGAGTAAGAGCGCTATATGTAATCATCGGTGCAATTATATGTGTCACCTCTTTAATAGGGATGTTACTTCCATATTTCAAATTTTTAGATGAGGCGATAGAAAAGAAATCAGCATAATTCAAAAAATTAAAACTTTACAATTGAAAATAATTATCATAATCAATTATAATAGAAGAATACTAGTATTCGTATTACAAAGAGGGAGTGGGATATATGTTTATCGAAACGAAAACATTTACAGTAAAAGAAGGTACATCAAATATAGTTGTAGAACGTTTCACTGGAGAAGGTATTATTGAAAAATTTGAAGGCTTCATCGATTTAAGTGTTCTCGTGAAAAAAGTAAGACGCGGCGACGAAGAAGTTGTCGTAATGATTCGCTGGGAATCGGAAGAAGCATGGAAAAACTGGGAAACAAGTGAAGAACACTTAGCTGGACATAGAGCGGGCCGTGGTAAACCAAAACCAGATCATATTATTAATGTGGATCATGCGGTTTATTATGTGAAATCATCGAAATCAGCTTATCAACAGTTGTAATATACAAGCAGAGGATACATGTTGTAGAAGCAAACATGTATCCTCTTTTTTATTACTGGGGGGATGGGAATGATAGGAAATCTTTCATTCATTTAAAAAACGTTCTAGGCTATAGAAAAAAATATTAGACTTATAAAGCATAGTCTTAGACGGAACGCTTGAATATTTTCCCTTACATATTTAAGTGTTATGAAAAAAATGAATCCATATACGCTCAGTTTAAAAGGAGATGAGTACATGAAGCTGAATCATTTAAATTTATGTGTTGATGATTTATCGGAAGCGAGACATTTCTTTGAAACATTTTTTGATTTTCAATTTTTGGAGCAAAAAGGGAAAGCACTTGTAGTCATGAGTGATGAGAGTGGTTTTATACTTGTACTAAGTGATCCAAAAGCATTTAAAGGGAATAAGGAAGTTACGTATCCGGAAGCTTTTCATATTGGTTTTTTAGTGGATACATCAAGTGAAGTGGATCAAGCATATAATCGTTTAGTAGCCGGCGGCATTGAAATAGACAAGGAACCTTATTCGATGAGAGGTTGTAGTTATGGTTTTTATTTTACAGTATTTAATGGCTTATTAATTGAAGTGTCTTGTCTTGATTATAGAGAAGATAAGAAAGTTTCAAAGCTTAATAGTAATCATCAAGAGTAATCATTTGAAGGTGTATAAATTTAAATATGTATCATATTAGAAGACGGATTAAGAAAGTTTCACTGTAAAGTAAAAAAGACAGACTAATAAATAGTCTGTCTTTTTTACTTTAATTCTTCACATCATCATAAAGTTCAAGTGCCTCTTTCACATTCAATCCATTTTTTACAATGCCATGTATCGCTTGAATCATCGCAGCTGGGTGCTCGGATTGCCATATGTTTCGGCCCATATCTACTCCAATTGCGCCTTCTTGCAGCGCATTGTACGTAATGTTTAATGCGTCTTCAATTGAATCTAGTTTTGGGCCACCCGCGATGACGACTGGGGCAGGGCATGTGCTCGTTATTTTTTCGAATCCTTCGCAGTAATACGTTTTAATAATATCAGCACCCATTTCAACACATACGCGGGAAGCAAGTGCTAGAAAGCGAGCTTCACGTTTTTGTAATTCTTTTGCGACTGCGGTAATGCCGAGTACAGGTAGGCCGTAATCGTGAGCTTCAGAGACTACATTTGCGAGATTTGTAACAGTTTGTGTTTCATAGTCTGATCCGACAAAAACAGAAACGCCAACGCCAATTGCGTTTTGCTTCACTGCTTCTTTTACAGGTGTAACAATTGTTTCATTCGCTAAATCTTTACCGACGACAGTAGCGCCGCCAGATACACGCATAACCATCGGTGTGCTGCAGTTTTCAGGAATACAGGAGCTAAGTACACCACGCGTTAAAAAGAGAGAATCCGTGTAAGGAAGTAAGTTTTTAACAGTTTCAAGTGGCTGTTCAAGCCCGTGAATTGGTCCTAAAAAGTAGCCGTGATCTATCGCTAACATTACCGCTCTACCATCAGGTAAAATTGTATTTAATCGATTTTTAAATCCCCAAGTCATTCCAAATCACTCCTTCGTTAATGTTGGATTTTCCGTTTGTACCGTATCTTTATTTGGTAAATGTGGTGACTTAATAAAAACAGCTTTAAAAGGTTTGTCAGAATGGTTAATAAGATAGTGAGATTCATGAGGACGAACTTGCAGGACATCACCTTGTTTAATTGGAACTCTTTCGTTATTTACATAGAAGTCTATTTCACCTTCTAATGCATAAAAGACCTCTTCGCACGTCGTATGATAATGGTTTTGAAACTCCTGGCCCGGTTGAATGACAACAAGGCCAAGATCAATATTTGGACCTTGTATTAAATATTTCGGTCCGTTATCACCGAAGCGATAGGAGAAGTCATTTTCATTCGCTTTTAACATACAGTTCACTCCTTTATGTAATGTGTTACAGTGCACCAGGCGCAATCCACATATGTGAGGTGAGCCCTTTATCAGCTAAAGCGAGCTGACTGTCATATACAGTTTTCCATGTTTCATAGAACTCTTTATATAGTTCGTGATTTTCAGTAACTGGTTCGAATGTTTGCTCCCACTGTACAAACTCTTCGGCAGTTTCTTCCATAGATGAATATATGCCAGCACCAACTCCAGCAGCAATCGCAGTTCCTAAAGCAGCTGCTTCTTTCACAACAGGTACTTTTACAGGAATACCGAGTACGTCTGATAGAATTTGTGGCCATAGTTTTCCTTTAGCGGCACCGCCAGCAAAAATAACTTCAGAAGGGAATGTGCCAGTTAGATTTTTTATTAATTTTAAGTTTCCAAGTGTAATGAAGGCTGCATTTTCTTCAATAGCACGAAACAGTTCTTTTTTTCCGCATTTGTCAGCGTCTAAACTTAAATTTAAAAAAGAAGGTGCGGCATGACGCCAAGAAATGTAGTTCATAACGTTTGAAAAAGTAGGGATAATGCCATGTGAACCGACAGGTACGTCTTTCGCTTGTTCTTCTAGTAATTCATAAGCATCTACACCGAGTTTATCAGCAAGTTTCTTTTCTTCTTGGCAAAAAGCGTCTCGAAACCAGCGCATAACGAGACCTGGGAAAAAGGCGATTGTTTCATATTGCCATAGGTTCGGAACGACGTGACAATTTACTCGAATCGCAGCATGTGGATCTGTTATTGGCTCAGTAACATTCACTTCTTGTTGCCAAAAGCTACCCCCGCATATTAACGTTTGATTCGGTTTCACGATTCCTGTTCCGAGCGATGCCATTTGAGCATCTCCCCCCCCGGCGACGACAGGAATCCCTTCACGTAATCCAGTTAATGCTGCACACTCTTTTGTAACGTTGCCAATTACTGTACCAGCTTCATTTACTGTTGGTGAAAATGGCAAAGATAGACCGCACTCCTTAGCGACATCGTTATCCCACACTCTATTTTGTAAGTCAAAAATACCTGACGTGCATCCGTTTGAGGGATCAATTTGCAGTACGCCGCTTAGTTTATATAAAATCCAATCGTTTAACATTGTAAAAGAGTGAATATTATTATAGACGTCGGGTTCATGTTTTTTTATCCAGAGTAGGCGAGGTAAAGCACTCAATGAAAAAGTTTGCCCAGATTTTCTGTATAAATCTTCTTCAAGATGTAAGCGGATTTCTTTTAGCTCACTAACTTCAGCGGATGCACGGCCATCAACATTTGCACATGCCCATATTTCTTGCCCATGTTTATCATATAAAACAAAACCTTCTCGCATACTTGTAGCGCTAATAGCAAGAATAGAAGAGGCAGGGGTATTGCTTTTTTGAAGAACCTCTTTCGTGCATTCTTGTACTAGCTTCCAATTTTCTATTACATCAAAGTTCATAGATCCTGGATAACGAAGGTCAGATTTGTGAATCCATTCTTTTTGACTTACTGCAGTTTGATTCCCATGTAAATCAAAAAGAACTGCTCGAATGCTTCCTGTACCAGCATCGAAAGCTAATAAATGGGACATTAACAATCACCATCCTTTCGTAATAAGGAGAGGGCAGTTTCCTCATCGGTAATTAATGTATGAATAAACTTTCCTTTTAAGGCACCATAAATTGCATCTATCTTTTCTATACCTCCAGCAACACCGACGACATGATTCATATTGCGTAAAATAGAGAGAGGCGTGCCAATTAGACGATTGTGATGCGAGAGCTCTAATAACTCACCATTCGTATTATAAAACTGTCCTAAAATATCGCCAGCACCGTTTTGACTACGAATATATGTCATCTCACGTAGTGTTAATTTTTCTTCTTTTACAATTGTAGCGTCTTGAGATAACCCGCCAATACCGACAACTGCTGTATGTGCAAGTGAAGCGACATGAAGCATATCTTTCACACTTGGTTCTGATAAAATACTTCGTGCCATTTCAGTAGAAGATGCTAGAAAAGGAGTAGGAATAATATGAAGATCACCTTGCATGTAGTGTAAATAGTTTTGTTTTCTTGGGAGATAGTGGTTTACTCCGCCTGTTAGCGTTACGAATGAAAGATTAATAGAACTTTCAAAATGAATGTTTTCTAGCATTTTACTTATCGTTTCACCCCAGCCGATGCCGAGTAAATCACCTTGTTGGAGATGAGTCTCTAAATATTGTGCAGCGGCTTTTCCGAGAGAAGTAGCATAATTGTTTATTGGAGTAGGGATAATGAAAGCATCTTTTAAGTGGAACTTTTTCATTAAGTCACGTTCAATGCTCAAGCAATGCAAACCGGTTCCTTTTACGTGAAATGTAACGATGCCTTCACTGCGTGCCTTATCTAATAACCGGACGACTTTATTTCTTGAAATATGAAGAAGTGCAGCAATCTCTTGTTGTGTTAATTGATCTTTATAATAGTACCAGGCTACTTTAGTTAATAAATTTTCTTCAAAGTTCAGCTGTGACATACTCTTCATCCCTTTCAACAATTGACCAATGCTTAAACATATGTGTCACATATTTTGTTTATTCCAGTTGAAACGATTAATAGTACATTGAAAAAAGTGTTCTAGATATGAAAAAAGGAATATACAATGCTACAAAACAAGTAGAACAAATAATCATTTTCTCAAAAAATGTTCTGGATAAAGGCAGGTGACATCATGTGGAGAACGTACCTTTATTACAAGTAAAGAAAATGAGTAAGGCGTTTTTAAATCAACTTGTATTAAAAGAAGTGAACTTACAAGTAGAGCGCGGAGATATATACGCTTTAGTGGGGGGGAATGGCGCCGGGAAATCAACATTAATGAAAATATTAACGGGGTTATATTCGTATGATAGTGGAGAAATGTATGTGAAAGGAAAGAGACAGCAGTTTGCAAATCCAAAAGAAGCACACCAAGAAGGGATTTATTTAATACCACAAGAACCGCTCATTTTTCCGCATATGACCATTGAAGAAAATATATGTATTGGATTAAAGGGGAATAGAAAGAAGCTTAAAGTAAAAGTTCAGCAATTAATTGACAGTTTAAGTTGGGATATTGATCTTAATGAACAGGGAGAATCGTTATCTATTGCGCAGCAACAGTTAGTAGAAATCATTAGAGGATTAATAAGAGAAGCTGAGATTCTTATTCTAGATGAGCCAACATCGACATTAACAACACACGAAATTAAGAGTCTTTTTGTGCTGATGAAAAGCTTGCAAGAAAAAGGAATTGGGATGATTTATATTACGCATCGTTTTCCAGAAATCTTTGAAATTTCCAACAAAGTAGCAATACTACGTGATGGAATGGTTGTAAGCCAAGGTGATGTATGTGACTATACATATGACATGCTGATGGAGGGACTATTGCCAAAAGGATATAAACAGAAAGAGAAAATAGAAGTAGTTCAAGAGACAGCAAAGACGAAAAAAATATTAGAAGTGGTTGATATAAATGGTCACGCATTCGAAAATATATCATTCACTGTACATGCGGGTGAGGTTGTAGGTGTTGCTGGCATTATAGGATCTGGCAGAACGGAATTAGCAGAAGCGATATTTGGATTGAAAACTATAAAATCAGGGTCTATCTTATTGGGTGGAAAATCAATTGATACGTGTTCTTTGCATAAAAGGCTAGATGAAGGACTAGTTTATGTGCCAGAGGATAGGGCGAGGAATGGAATTTTCTCAATTGCTTCTGTTAAAGAAAATATTGCAGCGGCAAGTTTATATCAAAATAATCGCTTTTTTATAAATCAAGAAAAAGAAAGCGCTTTAGTTAATTCGTTTATAGAACAATTCCGAATTGTTGTACAGAATATGAATAAAGAACTGGCATCTTTATCAGGAGGTAATCAGCAGAAGGTCGTGCTTGCGAAGTATCTTGCATGTAATCCTAAAATTATTATTCTTGATGAGCCGACTCGCGGAATTGATGCGAAAGCAAGGCTTGAAGTGTATGAGACAATAGAAAAAATGAAAAGGGAAGGACTTGCAATTTTATTAATCTCTTCAGATGTTGAAGAAATTGTCCAATTAGTAAACCGTGTATATGTAATGAGAAATGGGCGATTTGTTTCTCATATGGAAAAAGAACAACTGACTGTGAATGAAGTTACACGCCTTGCATACGGAGGTGTAGCGGAATGAAACGTATGTTAAAAATGCATGAAACGTCTATCATACTGTTACTACTAATTTATATAGCTATTGTAGGAATGATAAACCCTATTTTTATTCAATTTAACTCGTTATCTTTACTGATAAAATCAAGCGTTATTTTAGTCGTGCTAGCAATCGGTCAATCGTTCGTCTTATTTACGAAAAATATAGATGTATCAGTTGGTTCAAGCATGGGGTTAAGCGCAGCAGTTTGCGGAATGATGTTAACGAATGGGTATAGTGCATTCTTGTCGATATTTGCTGCTATTATACTTGGGGCCATTATCGGTTTCGTAAATGGTATTGGGGTTGCGAAGTTTCGGGTACCAGCCATTATTATGACATTAGGCATGTTAGGAATTATTAGAGGTGCAATGTTAATTTTCACAGGCGGGAAGTGGATTGAAGATATTCCAAGCCATTTTAAACAGCTGTCATCTATCGTCATTCTTGGTTTACCTATAACTGTATGGTTCGTTCTTATTATTTTACTACTACTATACTTCTTTTTAAGAAAAGTGCCATTGGGAAGATACTTTTATGCGGTAGGTGATAATGAAGATGGCGCGAGGCTTATTGGTATACCTGTTAATAAAGTGAAGATATATGCGTTTATGATTTCAGGCATAAGCGCTGCGCTCGCTGGTTGCATATTTGTTATGAATATCGGGTTCGTCCCAAATCAAACAGGTACAGGATTAGAATTACAAGTAATCGCAGCCGCTGTACTAGGAGGAATTCATTTAAAAGGAGGAACAGGATCTTTATTTGGAGCTGCATTAGGAGCGTTATTTTTAGAAACAATAAGTAGCTCACTCGTCTTTTTAAAAATACCAGCATTTTGGAATAATGCTATTTCAGGTTTTTTACTATTACTTATTATCATATTAGATAGCGTCATGAAGAGGTGGAAAGCAGAAAGGAGGATGAATCTATGAAGTATGTATATAGATGGGAAGGGGTTCTAATTGTATTACTTCTTGTAGAATTCATCCTTTTTAGTTTAATAAATAGTGATTTCTTAAATATTAGTAATCTCCTTTTTAGTACAAATGATTTTCTATTCATAGCAATCGCGGCAATTCCAATGACTTTCGTTATTGTAACAGGAGGAATTGACGTATCTGTAGGATCAATTATGGGGCTAACCTCGATTTTAATTGGTGTGTTTTGGATGAATGGAATTCATATTTTACTAGCAGTAATAATGGCACTTATAGTCAGTTGCTTAGCAGGAGCTTTAAATGGACTCATTATAAAAATGACAGATGTAGAACCACTAGTCGTTACACTCGGAACGATGTTTTTATACGGAGGAATTGCGCTTGTCGTTTCAGGAGGGGCGGGTGCTTCTGGATATGAAGGGATAAGCGGTTTACCTGATACTTATGTACAACTAGCAAATGGTAGTTTTATAGGAATACCCAATTTATTATGGCTACTTATTTCATTAACAATTGTATGCACGATTTTGTTTCACCGAACGATATATGGGCGCCACGTACAATTAACAGGCGCGAATGAAAATGCAGCAAAATACACCGGGATTAAGACGAAGAAAGTAGTAATCATTGCTTACATACTTTCTGGGTTAGGAGGTGGATTAGGAGGAGCTTTCTTAACTGCATATTTCGGTTCTGCACGTGCTGATATAGGAAGCGAAACAATATTACCAATCATTACAGCAGTCGTCTTAGGCGGTACACTTATTACAGGCGGAAAAGGAAGCATTATCGGTACTGTACTGGCGAGTATTTTCATTGGGCTCATGCAGTATGGCTTGCAAATGGCGGGTTTAACAAATGAACAATCCAATGTAGTAATAGGTATTATCCTTATTCTTTCAGTTATTATGAGACATTTCAAATTACATCAATTTTTAGCGGGGAAAAGACAGAGTTTGCATAAGGGGGAAATGTCATGAAGAGAAAACTAGGGATTGTATTGATTGTATGTATTTGTTTAATCGGTTTAATTGCGTGTTCTAGCCAAACGGCAGATAAGAAAAAGGCTGATGATGTGAAATTTGCATTTATTCCGAAATTAACAGGAGTTGGTTTCTTCACATCGGGAGGTGAAGGAGCAAAGGAGATGGGAGAGAAGCTAGGCGTACAAGTGAAATATGATGGGCCGTCTGAAGCGAGTGTATCAGGGCAAGTAAAGTATATAAATAATTTTATTAACCAAAACTATGATGCACTTATGGTTTCCTCTACATCAGTTGATGGTTTATCGCAATCACTACAACGTGCTAAGAAAAAAGGAATGACCGTCTTAACGTGGGATTCTGATGTGAATCCGAAAGATCGTTCTTTTTATATAAGCCAAGGAACACCAGACCAACTTGCTAACTTATTAATAGAAATGACTTCTAAGCAAATTGGAGATAAAGGAAAAGTAGCATTCTTTTATTCTAGCCCGACAGTAACGGATCAAAACCAATGGGTAACGAAAGCGAAAGAAATTATTAAAAAGAAATATCCGAACTGGGAAATTGTAACGACGCAGTACGGTGAAAATAATGCACAAAAATCTTTAACCGTAGGGGAGAACATATTAAAAACGTATCCAGATATTAACGCAGTTATTTGTCCAGATGCAACAGCACTCCCAGCAATGGCACAAGCAGCTGAAAATTTAAAAATGGATAAAAAGGTTGTCGTAACTGGCTTCTCTACACCAAACGTTATGCGTGATTATATAAAACGAGGAACAGTACAACAATTCGGATTATGGGATGTCAAACAGCAAGGTGCGTTGGCAACTTATGTAGCAAATGAAATTGTTGTAAAAGGGAAGAAGTTAAAAGTAGGGGATAGCTTCGAAGTAAAAGGAATTGGAAAAGTGAAAGTAGAGCCAAACTCCATTCAAGGATATGATTATGAGGCAGAAGGGAACGGAATTATCGTATTACCAGAACGAGTTGTATTTACGAAAGATAATATTGATAAGTATAATTTTTAGTAGACAAAAAAACGTCCGAATATATCGGACGTTTTTTTATTTCTGCATTAATTATGAACAGTTTCTTTTTCGTTTAATCCAAGTGTACGACCAGTAGAAGTGTGAAGATCTTGGAACAATCTTGGATTTTCAGTTAGTGAAATGCCATATGAAGGAATCATTTCTTTTATTTTTTCTTCCCATTCTACCATGCGGCTTGGGAAACATTTTTCTAATACTTCAAGCATGACGTGAACAGCAGTAGAAGCACCTGGTGATGCGCCTAGTAATGCGGCGATTGAGCCGTCAGCTGCACTTACTACTTCTGTACCAAATTGAAGTGTTCCTTTACCGCCAGCATCAGTATCTTTAATTACTTGTACACGTTGTCCAGCAACTACAATATCCCAATCTTCACTTTTCGCGTTCGGAATGAATTCGCGTAATTCTTCCATACGTTTTTCATGTGATAACATAACTTGCTGAATTAAGTATTTTGTAAGTCCCATTTCTTTTACACCAGCGGCTAACATCGTTAAGACGTTATTCGGTTTTACAGAACCGATTAAGTCAAGATTTGAGCCAGTTTTTAAGAATTTAGGTGAGAAGCCTGCGAATGGTCCAAACAGTAAAGCTTTTTTATTGTCTATATATCTCGTATCTAGATGAGGTACAGACATTGGCGGAGCGCCAACTTTAGCTTTACCGTACACTTTCGCATGATGCTGCTCTACAACTTTTTGGTTTTTACATACCATAAATAGTCCACTTACTGGGAAGCCACCGATATGCTTTGATTCAGGGATACCAGTCTTTTGGAGTAGAGGTAGGCTACCGCCACCGCCGCCAATAAAGACGAATTTAGCAGTATGATGCTCAATTTTACCACTATTCATATCGTGTACTTTTACTTCCCACAAACCATTTTTCGTGCGCTTAATATTTTCGACACTATGCTTGTAGTTTAGCTCGACATTTTTTGTTTTTAAGTAATCAAACAACATACGTGTTAATGCACCGAAGTTAACATCTGTTCCAGAGTCAATCTTCGTTGCCGCCATCGGTTCATTAGATGTGCGACCTTCCATAATGAGTGGAAGCCATTTTTTTAATGTTTCAGGAGCATCAGAAAATTCCATTCCTTGAAACAGTGGATTTTTTGAAGGCGCTTCAAAACGGTTTTTTAGAAACTCAACATTTTTTTCCCCTTGTACTAAACTCATATGAGGTAGTGGCATAATAAAATCTTGTGGATTACGAATTAATTTGCTCTTTACAAGATATGCCCAAAATTGTCTTGAAAGCTGGAATTGCTCATTCACTTTTACAGCCTTACTAATATCTATAGATCCGTCAGCTTTTTCGGAAGTATAGTTCAGTTCGCATAGCGCAGAATGCCCTGTACCTGCATTATTCCATTCGTTAGAGCTTTCTTCCCCGGCACTTGCGAGTTTTTCAAAAACTTTAATTTCCCATTCTGGTGCTAATTCTTTTAGTAATGAGCCTAATGTTGCACTCATAATTCCTGCACCAATTAAGATAACGTCTGTTTTTTGCTGCATGTTGCTCATGATAATCTCTCCATCCCCTATATTGGCAAAAAAGTGTAGGTGTTTTCTATGTCTAAGCCGTAAAAGAGAAACACCGCCTAGGCCCCACCTAGGTGTATACCTTTTTTGTCTCAATTATATAACCATCTCATACTCTATTATAATAATTAATAGACTAAAATATCTAGTGTTATCTGATAATTTTAAACTATTTAACGTTTTATTCGCTAAAAATCTTATTTAACAAGCTCTTTTAAGGTGGTAAATAGAAAAAAATTACAGTTTGAAATTATCTCGAAAAAGCTTACGTATCCTTAAGTGACTAAATCGAGTACCTTTTTATGGGATTATTCTTTCCGTAATGGTAAGATTATTCTGAAAAATAAAAAGGAGGGACTCTAATGTGTACAAAAGAACAAATTTCAAACTTATTTCGAAACTTTTCAATAAAGGAATGTAAAGGGTCAAGTGATTTATATGAATATTTATCAATGAAAATTGCTGAAGATGAGGAAGTACTTACACTATCGTCCTATGCTCAGGTAGGTCAACCAGTCCCAAACTTACTATTAGGTGCAGTACATTATTTATTGCTAGCAGGGAAAGAACATCATTTAAAAACGTATTATAGTAGTTTAGTTGAAAATGCTGATACAAATTTAGATAAAGCTTTTAATCATTTTAAAGATTTCTGTAAAGAGTACCGAGAAGAAATCATTACTTTGTTACAAACGAAACTCGTTCAAACAAATGAAGTAAGACGGTGCGCATACTTATACCCAAGTTTCTGCTACATATTTAACAAAGTGAAGAAGCCGTTAGCGTTAATTGAAATTGGGACAAGTTCTGGGTTGCAACTGTTCTGGGACCAATATCGTTATTCGTACGGGACGGATGAAATGTACGGAAATATAGATTCAAATGTGCATGTAACTTCTGAAATAAGAGGGGAGAATGTGCCGCATTTTCTAAAAGAAAGCCCATCTGTCGTAGAAAGAATCGGACTGGACTTACATGTGAATGATTTACATAATGAGGAAGATTATTTATGGTTACGTGCTTTAATTTGGCCAGAGCATAAAGAAAGGTTTGAGATGTTTGATCAAGCTGCATCTTTAGTGAAAAATGAATCTGTCCAATTAATAGAAGGAGACGGTGTAGAGCTATTATCATCTATTATTGAACAAATAAGTGAAGAAGCTGTTATTTGTATTTTCCATACACACGTCGCAAATCAAATACAAGAACAAGTAAAACATAAGTTAGAAAAACAAATACAAGAAATTGGCGCAAAACGTGATGTATTCCACCTGTATAACAACATGTGGGATCGTGACCTTCATATTGATTATTATATTAACGGAAACGAATATCGTGAAACGGTTGGAGAAACAGAAGGGCATGGGAGATGGTTTAGCTGGAAGATTGGAAATGAGACGCTTATTTAGATTAATAGGGGCGCCCTCACTTGTAAAAGAAGGGACCATAGGCTCAAGCATTGACTAAATGGTTAAGGAATAAATGTATTAGTAACATTCAAAAAATGCTTCGGAGAAATCCTAAGCATTTTTTGAATTACATTTAAACCCCATAATGGATCATGTACTTCTGTTCTGCTGTAGCTTGTACAATTTTTGAAGCTAACTCATTCAGCTCATCAGATTTTCTGAAGAACTTTGAAGATGTAACTGTTTCATAGAGAATTGCTAAAGATTCAGGAGGGATAATTGTAATACCACAATAAGCTAAACCGTATTCCTGATTTTTGACTGTATGAAAGTAAGTTTTCATAATTGATAAATTTTGATTTAAACTACTGATAATATCATCATTAACAGAAATACAATGATATTTCTCTGGTGTATAATCATTGTAACTTTTTTGAGAATTAAATTCGTCAATTATTCCAAAATCATGGACACATGCCATCATTATCATCCTTTCAACTTTAATAAAGTGAGTTCTATTAAAGCAAAATGGTCATTTTGTTTACGTGTAATAGAAATGATTATGTAGTTCATTAGTATAGTACTTCATAAAATATCTTCGTTTCTTCTTCGTGAAGACAGTTTACTTATCGATAAACGCATCAGGAGCCCAAGTGGCGATTTCATTCCCAGGTGCAGCGACTACAAGCCATTGCTCACATAGGACACCAGCTTGCCAACATTCATAATAATCATGAAAACCATTTAAAAAAATAATTTGTCCACTATCTAATGTAATAATTAAATGAGGGCTTTCTAAGCCAAGTTGTATATCGGTAACTTTTTGTCTTCTTATCTTAAATATTCTTTCATATTCTTCTTCCTCAGAATAAACTTCAAATTCATCTTCATTTAATGGGTATCTTTTTTGAGGTTTATTAAATAAACACCATTTTGATTCGATATTGATATATAATTGCTCGTCATAATCAACGGAGTCGTGAAAGTTTGTAAATTGAATCTTTATAGCGCCTGAAGAAATACCAAATTGTAATCCATCAACTTGTGATCCGATAAAGAGATTTTTTAACACTTTTTCAGCGTAAATTTTATCCTCTGTATTCATTCTTGAATTCCTCCTTTTCATAAAAATATACCTTATATTTTTATTGTAATAAATAAATTTTCATGTAAAATGAACCTTTTGTGAAAAACGAGCGAATATAGTGTGAAGGATCATGAGAGGAGAACGGAGCTTTGGATGAAGTACAATTAAAAGAATGGCTATATAAACGAAAGTATGTTGTCCAAAAAAGAGTTTGAGAAAGTGTTACTTTGGATTGTTGAATAGATATTTAGTAAAAGAATTAACCAATAATTATATTATGTAAACTTTATTTATAAAACACCCATTTAAAAAATGGATGTTTTATATTTTAATATATTAGGTGGAATATATAGTTTAAAAAAGCGGAATACTTTGCGGAAAGTTAAAAACATTTTTCGGATCATATTTCGCTTTTACTTCCATTACTCGGTCAAAGTTGCAACTGAAGTATGCATCTGGCCAATTTTTAATGGATAGGTCAGGCGTATTAACGTAGACACCTTTTGTAAATGGAAGCATCGCTAAGCGGAAGTCTTCAACCCATCGAATACTTCCAGCGGCACCTTCTGGTTGCTTCCAAGTAGCGAATATTGACATGTTTGATAGCGCTTTTCGGTAAAAGTAAGCAGTTGCCTCATTTGGCACCTCAGCAACAGCACCGCCTAATCCGTGGAAAAATACGGAGGTGGTGGAAAAGGGAGGTGCATTATTAATAAAGTGATCGATAATGGATAATCCTTCTTCTGGTAATAGTTCATATACATATGGACCAACACTTTTAAATGGTAAAGGTGTTGCAGGTTGCTTTTCAGCTATTTTCGCTGCTGCTTCTGCCCATGGTATTTCTTCGATAGTTACTTGCATTGGTGAACCAGCTTCTAGTAATGGCTGTAGTAGCGACTGCAATTCTTGTACAGAACCGAGAAATACACCTTGCATTAATAATGATGGTTCTAATTCTGCAGACATAAAAAGAGTAGTTGTAAATCGTTTATTAGCGCAAGGTAGCGTATATTCTTGCCAAGAGGTTAATACAGGTTTTAAATCTGATATCCCCCAGCTTATTTCTGCAAATCCTACCGTATTAATTTTATGTGTTCGAAACTTAAACGAAGTACATATTCCAAAGTTACCACCACCAGCACCGCGCGAAGCCCAATAGAGATCGTAGTTACACTTGGCGTTAGCGCGTATTATACAACCATTCGCGTCTACCATTTCTAATTCAAGTAAATGATCGAGAGTTAATCCAAACGGACGAGAGAGAATACTATGTCCGCCACCTAAAGTAACACCTGCAATCCCGGGAGTAGGACAAACACCACTCGGCACAACTAACCCTTCAGCTGCAAGTGTTTCAATTAAAGAAATATTTCTCCATCCAGTCCCGATAGTTACAGTTCCATTATTGTGATCTATTTCTAATTGTTTCATTTCACTTACATCAATTACAAGACCAGCATTACTGACGGATAATGCCTCATAATTATGACGTCCAGAGCGCATGCGTATAGGAACGTTATGTAGCCTTGACCAGCGAACAGCGTTTACTACATCCTGCGTATTTTGAGCAAAAACAATGATTAACGGAAATTTGTTGAAGAATGTATTGAATTCTTCACGCGCTGAATTATAATCAGGATCATTAGGTGTAACGATACGACCAGTAAGTTCAATTTTTTGATTATTCATTTCAGTCATCTCTCCTTGACGTGAAATATTTATAATGTGGAAATACAGAACATAAAGAAGAACTGACAATACTTTATAAGTAAATGAATAAAGGAAAAGGATTATTCCAATAAAGAAAAAGGCAGTGCTACATAAGTAGCGCTGCCTTTTTCTTTATTGGAATTATATGTATGTGCTCAAAATTTCCCCAGGTAATCCATCAATCTCACAAACTTTCTCCGATGTAAAACCTACACTTAGTAAAATTTTGCGAGAAGGGATATTATTCGGATCGATAATTGCTTTTAGTACGTTTACACCTGTTTGCTTCGCTATTAAAGCTAGTTGTTAATTTTTGATTATATACGTACATACAATATGTAATTAAGTGAATGACAGTCATAGTAATTACAGAAAAGGGTGAATACACATGCCCATCAACTTAAGAATTTGCACTACCCCCAAGTGTCAAAAAACGTTATTCTTTCTAAAAAGCTAGCTAGAAAGGATGACATTTTTTATGAATCTTTCAATTC